>JANXMO010000443.1 GCA_025354615.1 Burkholderiales bacterium
GCCTTGTTGCCGCGCCGGCCCACGTCGTCGCGCACCTTGCTCAGCTCGCTGACCAGCTTCAGGCGCTGCGCTTCGCCGCCGCTCAGCGTGGGCGACGGCTGGCCCAGCGTCAGGTAGCCCAGGCCCACGTCCTTCATCAGCCGCAACGGGTGGCTGACCGCCGGCATGCTGGCGAAGAAGTCGACCGCCTCGTCGATCTCCATGCGCAGCACGTCGCCGATGTTCTTGCCGCGCCAGGTCACGGCCAGGGTTTCAGGGTTGAAGCGCTGGCCGTGGCAGACGTCGCACGGCACTTTGACGTCGGGCAGGAAACTCATCTCGATGGTGCGCATGCCCTGGCCTTCGCAGCCCGGGCAGCGGCCGTCGCCGGTGTTGAAGCTGAAGCGGTTGGCGGCGTAGCCGCGGGCGCGCGCTTCCAGCGTGTCGGCGAACAGCTTGCGGATCGCGTCCCAGAAGCCGATGTAAGTGGCCGGGCAGCTGCGCGGCGTTTTGCCGATCGGTGTCTGGTCGACTTCGAGCACGCGGTCGATGAAGCCCCAGCCGTCGATGTCGTCACAGCCGCCAAAAGCCGGCCGGCCGCCCTTGACGTTGATGAACTTCAGATTGGCCAGCAGCACGTCGCGCGCGAGCGTGCTTTTGCCGCTGCCGCTGACGCCGGTGACGGCGACCAGGCGCTTGAGCGGCAGGTGAACGGTCAGGGATTGGAGGTTGTGCAGGGTGGCGTTGTGGACCGTGAGGTGAAGGCGGTCGCGTTCGGGGATTTTGGTGGCCGGTGCTGCTGCTGCTGCTGCCCTCACCCCGGCCCTATCCCCCGGGGGGAGAGGGAGTGAGAGAAGGGGTGCGCTCTCCTTGGCGGGGAGAGGGAGTAAGAACGGAGGGAGTGCAACGGGGCGGCGGGGGTTTAGCGGGTGCTGCATCGGGTGGGCGAGCAGGCGGCCGGTTTGCGAGTCGGGCGCGGCCGACACATCGGCCACCGTGCCTTGCGCCACCAGGCGGCCGCCGCGCTGGCCAGCGCCGGGGCCGATGTCGATCACATGGTCGGCGCGGCGGATGGTGTCTTCGTCGTGCTCGACCACCACCAGCGTGTTGCCCTTCTCGCCCAGCTGGTGCAGTGCGTCAAGCAGGATGCGGTTGTCACGCGGGTGCAGGCCAATGGTCGGCTCATCGAGCACATAGCACACGCCCTGCAGGTTGCTGCCCAGCTGCGCGGCCAGGCGAATGCGCTGCGCCTCGCCGCCCGACAGCGTGGGCGCCGCGCGGTCCAGCGTCAAATAACCGAGGCCGACTTCTTCCAAAAACTCGAGCCGGCTACGGATTTCGCTGACCACGTCGCGCGCAATGGCCGCGTCGCGGCCCGCCAGTTGCAGCGATTGCGCCCAGCGCCGCGCGTCGGTGACCGACCACTGCGCGACCCAGGCGATCGAATGGCCGTCGAAGGTCACGCCGCGCGACACCGCGTTCAAGCGCGTGCCGGCGCAATCCGGGCACGGCGCGTCGACCACGCCTTCAACTTCGGCCTCTTCGCTGGGGAACGCCTTCTCACCGCCGCGGTCGCTGCGGGTTTTTTCCTCGGGAAGCGAGTCGTCATATGCCTGGCGCTGCTCGCGCGTCAGCGCCAGGCCGGTGCCCACGCAGGTCGGGCACCAGCCGTGCTTGCTGTTGTAGCTGAACAGCCGCGGATCGAGTTCCGGGTAGCTCGTGCCGCAGCACGGGCAGGCGCGCTGGGTTGAAAACACCGTGATCCGGCCGATGCGCCGGGCACCGTTGCCATCGGCCAGCGCCGCCTGCAGGCCGTCGAGCGGCGCCAGCAGGTGCATCACGCCCTTGCCCGCGGCCAGCGCCTCGTTCAGGCGCGCCCGCAACGGGGCTTCGTTCTTTGCGTCGACCACCATGTCGGCGACCGGCAGCTCAATGGTGTGTTCCTTGAAGCGATCGAGCCGCGGCCAGGCGTAGACCGCCACGAACTCGCCGTCGACACGCAAGTGCGTGTGGCCCCGCGCCTTGGCCCACTTCGCCAGGTCGGTGTAGAGGCCTTTGCGGTTGATGACCAGCGGCGCCAGCAGGCCGACGTGCTGGCCCTTGTGGTCGCGCAGCAGCTGCGCGGCAATGCTGTCGGCACTTTGCGGGCGCACCGGCGTGCCGTCTTTGGGGCAGTGCTGCAGCCCCAGTTTGACGTAGAGCAGCCGCAGGAAGTGCCACACCTCGGTGGCGGTGGCCACGGTGCTTTTGCGGCCGCCGCGTGAGAGGCGCTGTTCAATCGCCACGGTGGGCGGAATGCCGTAGACCGCATCGACCTCGGGCCGCCCGGCCGGCTGCACGATGCTGCGGGCGTATGCGTTCAAGCTCTCTAAATAGCGGCGCTGACCTTCGTTGAACAGGATGTCGAACGCCAGCGTGCTTTTGCCGGAGCCTGACACGCCGGTGACCACCGTGAACTTGCCGCGCGGGATGTTGACGCTGAGCGATTTGAGGTTGTGCTCACGGGCGTTGACGATCTGGATGGCGTCGGTGGGGGGCGGTACGGCTACCCTCACCCCTGCCCTCTCCCGCAGGCGGGAGAGGGAGTAAGACGGGGAGGCACGGTCGTGGACGGCGTGGCTGAAACCCATGGCCACGGCGTACTCGGCCAGCGCGCGGCCGGTATGCGAGGCAGCGCAGTACGGCGCGTCTTCCGGCGGGCCGGCGTAGACCAATTCACCGCCGCCTTCGCCGCCTTCCGGCCCCAGGTCGATCAGCCAGTCGCTGGCGCGGATGACGTCAAGGTTGTGCTCGATGACGACCAGCGAGTGCCCGGCGTCGAGCAGCTTGCGCAGCGCGCGCATCAGTCGCGCGATGTCGTCAAAGTGCAGGCCGGTGGTGGGTTCATCGAACAGGTAGAGCGTGCCTTTCTTGGCCACGCGCTGCTTCGGCCCGGCCGCGGCTTCGGCCAGAAAGCCGGCGAGTTTGAGCCGCTGGGCCTCGCCGCCGCTAAGCGTGGGCACCGGCTGGCCGAGCCGCACGTAATCGAGCCCGACATCGACGATGGGTTGCAGCACGCGCAGCAGCTCGCGGTCGGCGGCAAACAGTTGCACCGCTTCGCTGACGGTCAGCGCCAGCACGTCGGCAATGCTCAGCTCGCGGTTGACTTCGCCGGCCAAGCGGCGTTCGATCTTCACGTCGAGCAATTCGGCGCGGTAGCGGCGGCCGTCGCAATCGGGGCAACGCAAATAGACGTCGCTCAGGAACTGCATTTCGACGTGCTCGAAGCCAGAGCCGCTGCAGGTCGGGCAGCGGCCGTCACCGGCGTTGAAGCTGAACATGCCGGCGCCGTAGCCCCGTTCTTGCGCCAGCGGCGCGGCGGCGAACAGCTTGCGGATCTCGTCGAACGCGCCGACGTAGCTGGCCGGGTTGGAGCGCGCCGTCTTGCCGATCGGCGACTGGTCGACGAACACCGCGTCGCCCAGCCACTCGGCGCCCAACAGCCGCGCATGCGCGCCCGGCGTTTCGCTCGCCTTGCCAAAGTGGCGGGCCAGTGCCGGGGAGAGCACGTCCTGCATCAACGTCGACTTGCCCGAGCCGGACACGCCCGTTACGCACACCAGGTGGCGCAGCGGGAATTCGACCGTGATGCCCTTCAGGTTGTGCTCGGTCGCGTTCTCGAGGATCAACTTGGGCGCGCCTGCCGCCACCGGCCGCTTGAAGCCCAGGCCGATTTGCTTGCGCCCGCCTAGGTAGGCACCGGTCAGCGTGTCGGCGTCGCGCGCTGCCTCCGGCGTGCCGTCGAACACGATCTCCCCGCCGCGCTCGCCGGGGCCCGGGCCCATGTCGATCAGCCGGTCGGCGGCCAGCATCACCGCCGGGTCATGTTCGACGACGACCAGCGTGTTGCCGGCGTCGCGCAGGCGCTGCATGGCATCGACGATGCGGTTCATGTCGCGCGGGTGCAGGCCGATGCTGGGCTCGTCGAGCACGAACAGCGTGTAGACCAGCGAAGTGCCGAGCGCCGTCGTCAGGTTGATGCGCTGCACCTCGCCGCCGCTCAAGGTGCGGCTCTGGCGGTCGAGCGTCAAATAACCGATGCCGACGTCGCACAAATAGCGCAGCCGCGTGCGGATTTCATCCAGCAGCAGTTTCAGCGCCGCATCGAGCAGCGCGCCGTTCGGCGCCAGGACGTCGAAGAAACGGCGGATGCGGGCGATCGGCAGCTGCATCAAGTCATGCAGCGTCAGCCCCGGCAGCGCTTCCAACTGCGCCCGTGACCAGGCCACGCCGTGCGGCATGAAGCGCTGCGCTGGCGGCAGCACCGCATCGGCCTCGGCGCCGCTGCCCAGGCGCCACAGCAAGGCCTCCGTTTTGAGCCGCGCGCCGCCGCACACGCCGCAGGGCGTGTAGCTGCGGTACTTGGACAGCAGCATGCGGATGTGCATCTTGTACGCCTTGCTCTCCAGGTACTCGAAGAAGCGCTTGATGCCGAACCACTGCTTGTTCCACTGCCCACGCCAGTCGGGCGCGCCGTCCAGCACCCAGCCGCGCTGCGCTTCGGTCAGCTGCGCCCAAGGCGTGTTGAGCGGAATGCCCGCAGGACCGGCATGGCGCAGCAAATCGTCGTGCTGCTCTTTCCAGGCCGGCGTTGAAAGCACTTTGATGGCACCGGCGCGCAGGGTTTTGCTCGCGTCGGGAATCACCAGCTCCCAGTCGACCCCGATCACCCGGCCAAAGCCGCGGCAGGTGTCGCACGCGCCCATGGCCGAGTTGAAGCTGAACAGCGCCGGCTGCGGGTCGCTGTAGCGCAAGTCACTGTCCGGGCAGTGCAGCCCCGTGGAAAACCGCCAAACATCACTCCCCTCTCC
>JANXMO010000612.1 GCA_025354615.1 Burkholderiales bacterium
CCCATGGCCTGCTCGATGGCGTGACCGGCACCCGTGCGCGCGGCGACCGTGAGCCCGAGCGGCTGGTGCAGCAGGTGCACCCGGAAACCATCCGCGTGCTGACGGCGCGCGAGCTGGCCGTGGCGGCGGCCGCAGCGGCCGCCTCTGCCGCCGCAGCGCAAGTGGCTGCCGCATCGGCCGCGGCGGCGGCGTCTTTACCGGCCAGCGGTGCCGCCGCGGCTGCCAACGGGGTGCTTGCCTGCCTGGAGGCGGGTCCGTTCAATCCAGCCGAAGCCGCCACCGTGCAAGCACTGCTGAAAAGCGTGTTGCCTGCCGGCCGCTGGGTCGACATCAAAACGCCGGGTGGTGCCTGGTTGGTGGCGATGGGCCCCTACCCGAACCGCGAAGCGCAGTTGAAAAAAGAACGTGAGCTGCGCTACATCAACGTTGGTTTTTTTGAAATGTTCCACCCTGCTTTGGGCGTGGGGCCAGGGTTGTCGCTCGGCCGCTATGAAACCCGCGAAGCCGCCGCCGCCGCGCTGGCGCAGCTCACCCACCGCGGCATCCGCACCGCCCGCGTGGTGGAAACCACCCCGTTGCCTGCCACCCACGTGCTGCGGGTCGACCGGGCTGATACGGCGACCGTGCGCTTGTTGCAAGGGCTGAATGCGCCGGTCATGGGACGGGGGTTTGCGGGTTGCCGTCGAGGCTGAGCACGAGGCAAGTGCCCGGTCGCCGTGCACCGTGATTCGGCACTTCGGCGCCCCACTTTCAGGCGCCTGAAGACGAGGCAGCACCTGCTGACGATTTGGAAAGGCTCATCGGCTCGCCGGCAGCCAGGGCTCGTTCGATTTCCTGCAGCCGGAAGCCGTCGATGGACGCGCTGAATTCCACCGTTTCTTTTTTGGAGTCGCCTGGAAACTTCAACCGCTGCACGCGAAACGCCTGGTTGCGTTGGCTGAGGGTTTCCACTTGAGCGTGCTGCAGGCTGTTGACCCGCCCTGCCATGCGGCCACCGGGCTGCTGGACCAGCTGCTCGGCTTGCGTCAAGGAGGCACCGTGCTTGTAGAAGTCGGCGGGTAGAACATCGCTTCCAAACGCGGCGTGGATGTTTGAAATTCTCGTCAAATGGCCGGCTACCGACTCCACCAACCCAACCGTCGTCTTGGCCCTTGCCGCTGCGGCTTGCGCTGGCCCTACCGGACTGATCCCACGGCGCAGGTGATCGTGAAATTCATTGAATTGCGGCGCGTTCTTGTGCGCCTTGATCGCATGATGCAGCGCATACATGACGCAGTCGACGTCCGATTTTTGCGCTGCCGTTTCGATGAGGGCCACTTGTGATAGCGGAATGCCAGCCGCCTGCAGTTGTTCAAGCGTCAAGGCGTGGCCCCTGAATTGCGCAAAGGTTTCGTCTGCGATGTAGGCCGGCTCAATGATCACCACCGTGGACAGTTGGCCGGGGTGCCGGCGGACGTCAGCCATCAGGTGGTGCCGCGCTGCTTGGCGGTTGCTTAAAAGCGTTTGCGGAAAGATGGCTCGAAACGAGGCCGGGCCTTCGTTGCTGAGCGCCTCAATGAACTCACGCTCATGGCTGAAGTGCTGAAGGTGCAGGCCGGGATTGCGTTGGTTCTCCACGGCCGCCAACGCACCCAGATGGGCCACGTCCAGCTTATCGAAACTCACATTCGCATCTGATTTGCCACGTGCTTTGTTGATGGCGGCTTCGCCATAGGATTTCAACGGGCCGCTGGCCGTGCGAAGGCGCTGCGCCAGCGCGTCGACCTTTTCACGCAGCCGCGGTGGGTCATTTGCCTCAAGCGCATTTTTGAATTTGAACGGCAGCCAATCTTTGAGCCGGTTTGCCGAGCCGATTTTGTCGACCGGCCGGCCCGGCCGGTGCCCGACCCACTGATGACGCCCTGACGGCACCGCGGCCGCCGTGCGCGGCCGGGGCGCGAGGGGCGTTTCATTGGCGGCTGCTGTGGCAGCGGAGGCTGCTGTGGCAGCGGAGGCTGCCGTGGCGGCTGGCGCGTTTTCACCTGGCGAGCGGGGCCGCACTACGGCAGGAGCAGGTCCTGGCAGGCCGCGGGACGTCATGACGCGGCCTCCTTGAACCCGCAAGGGTGACGGGCCGCCGCAAGATGGCACCCAACAGTCGCGTTGACCACGACAGCGCCACGCCCTTCGCCGGGTGACGAAAGCAAACCGAACGGGGATGGGCGGGCAGGGTGCATGGTCAAAGCAGCGGGTGGTTGCCGCCATCCTCGCGCAATGGCGCCAGGGGCACCTCCCACCATGCGAAAAAACGTATGGGCAGGCGACGCCGTCGCCTGCTTCTTTCGCCGTGTTTTCGTTCCCCGGCCGCCAGGCGTTCAGCTCACCTTGGTGAACTCATTCCCCTGCTGTGGGTGGCTGCGTTTTGGGCAACTGCATTTGAGGGCGCAGCCGCGCCGCAGCCACCACTGCCAGCGCCAACAACACAAGCCACGGCAAGCCCAGCGCGCCACCGCCACCGCTGCTGTTACTGCTGCTGGCGGCGGCCGTGACGGTGACGGTCTGTGCCGTGCTGGCCGTGCCGCCGGCGCTGTCGGTCACGGTGACGGCCACGCGGAAGGCGCCCGCCGCGCTGGGCAGCAGGGTCACGGTGGGCATGGTTGCTGAGCTGCTGAACACAGAGACGATGCCGCCGCCGTCTGTCAGCTGCCACTGATAGCCGCTGATCGTGCGGCCGCCGGGCGGCAGGCTGGTGTCGGCGCTCAGCGTGAGCGGCTGGCCTGCCACCGCGGTGGTGGGCGACTGGACGATGCGGGCCAGGCCGACGTTGGCCACTTTGCGCACGGCGGCACCTGCATCCAGCATGCCGGCGCCGCAGGTGCTGGTGGTGCAGTAGCACTCGAGTTTGCTGGTCGTGCTGCTGCCGGCTTGGCAGGCGTTGATAGCTGTGCCGTCGCCACCGCCGCTGGTTGGAAACGGCCGTGCCGTTGCCTGCAAAGCCTGCTTGACCTCGGCCGCTGTCAACGCCGGCTGAGCCGACAGCATCAAGGCCACCGTGCCGCTGACCAATGGCGCCGAGAAGCTGGTGCCCAGTGACGCATTGAAGCTGTCGGTGTAGATGGAACCGCCGGCCACGGGCGCCTGCGGGCCGGCATTGGAAGTGGTCAGAATGGGATACAGGCAGGCGTTCGTTCCACCGTTGACGCAGTTGCCCGCAGGGGCGCTCAAGGCGATTTCCGGCCCCAGGTCGGAGTAGCCGACCTTGGTGCCGACGTGCCGCAGGCCGGCGACGCCGATCACGCCGGCGCAGTTGGCTGGCAGGCTGACGGCATTGCCGTTGCCGTTGCCGGCAGAGGCCACCACCACGGCTCCGGCGGCCGTCACCGCGGCCACGGCATCCGGATAGGCCGACGCCAGGCAAGAACCATCGCCGCCCAGGCTCATGTTGATGACGCGGGCCGGCGTCGGGTTGATCGGCACGCCGGGCACTGCCAAGCCAGCCGCCCAGCGCATACCGGCAATGATGTCGGAGTCGCTGCCACCGCATTTGCCCAATACCCGCACCGGCATCACGCGCACATTGCCGCGGCCAATACCTGCCATGCCGATACCGTTGTTGGCGACCGCGCCGATCAACCCCAGCGTTTCAGTCCCGTGCCAGGAGCTGTTGCCGACGTCACTTGCCGTGCAGCCATAGATGTTGCCGGGGTTGCTGACGTCGGCGGTCGTGAACCAGTCGCCGGGGTCAGACGCATCGGCATCGCGGCCGCCGCCGTCATTGGCGGTGAACGTGTCACTGATGAAGTCGTAACCGGGCAGCACGTGGCCGCCTTGCAGGTCGGGGTGCTCAAAACGCAGCCCGCTGTCGAGCACGGCAATCACGATGCTTGGGCTGCCGGCGGTGACGGCCCACGCGCCTTCGATATCGATCGCCGAGCGGGTGAGATTGTTGGGTGCGCGCAGGTACCACTGCCCGGCCGGCGGGCCACCGCTGGTGCCACCCAACGGCGGCCCGCTGGCATACAGCGGATCGTTTGGCGCCACCATGGCACGGCGGCGGCCGTCGACCACGGCGTATTCGACGTCGGCGTCTTGCGCCAAGTGCTGCGCGAGTTGCTGCGATGTCAGGCCCTGCGCCGTCACCACCTGCGTGCGTTCGTCAAGGCCCAGCCCGGCTGCCAGCGCCAAGCCTGTGCGTGCGCCTAGAGCCGATGCACGCTGGCTGTGTACGGCTGCGGCCTGCGCCGCAGTGGGCTTGGCCACGCCAAAGGCCTGCTTGCGCAGCGTGGCCGCCTCACTCTTGAACTTGACGATCACGCGCGCGGTGGGCGTGCTGGCGGCGGCGGTAGCCGCATATGCCGCCGGGCTGTTCAGGCTCAACGGCGCGGCCAGCCCACACAGAACGGACAAGGTCAGCAGGAAATGGCGCATTCGATGCTCCGGGCGCAAGCCCTGGGTGGAAAAGGCCGGGCGATACCAAAGGCCGCCGCCCGTCCAAAAAAAGCCAGCGCCGTGGCCGAACTCAGGCGGCGATCACGCGCACCATCTCAAGCACCTTGCTGGAATAACCCCATTCGTTGTCGTACCAGGACACGACCTTGACGAAGCTGCCGTCCAGCGCCATGCCGGCATCGGCATCGAACACCGAGGTGCAGTTCTCACCGCGGAAGTCGGTCGACACGACCTTGTCTTCGGTGTAGCCGAGCACGCCCTTCATCGGGCCTTCGGACGCCGCCTTCATCGCGGCGCAAATCGCGGCGTAGGTGGTTTCAGTGTTCAGCTCGACCGTCAAGTCGACCACCGACACGTCGGACGTCGGCACCCGAAACGCCATGCCGGTCAACTTCTTGTTCAACTCCGGAATCACCACGCCCACTGCCTTCGCCGCGCCGGTGCTGGAAGGAATGATGTTCTCGAGAATGCCGCGGCCGCCGCGCCAGTCTTTGTTCGACGGGCTGTCGACGGTTTTTTGCGTTGCCGTGGCGGCGTGCACGGTGGTCATCAGTCCGCGCTTGATGCCGAAGCTGTCGTTCAGCACCTTGGCGATCGGCGCCAGGCAATTGGTGGTGCACGACGCGTTGGAAACGACGGTTTGCCCGGCGTAGGTTTTGTCATTGACGCCGTAGACGAACATCGGCGTGTCGTCCTTTGAGGGCGCTGACATGATGACTTTCTTGGCACCTGCAGCCAGGTGCTTGCCCGCCGTTTCTTTGGTCAGGAACAAGCCGGTGGCTTCTACCACCACGTCAACGCCGACCTCGCCCCAGCGCAGTTCAGCCGGGTCTTTCACCGCGCTCAGGCGAATGCGTTTGCCGTTGACGACCAGCGTGTTGCCGTCCACCGCCACCTCGCCGGGGAAGCGGCCGTGCACCGAGTCGAACCGCAGCATGTAGGCCAGGTAGTCGGGCTCGAGCAAGTCGTTGATGGCAACAACCTCAACGTCCGAAAAGTTTTGCACTGCGGCGCGCAGCACCATGCGCCCGATGCGGCCAAAGCCGTTGATGCCGATTCGAATGCTTGTCATGCTGAAAAGTCTCCGTGATGAAATGAAATTTGTTATTTGTTCAACGCCGCCTGCACCGTGTCGGCCAGGTTGCTTGCGGTGAAGCCGAAGTGCTCGAACAGCGCCTGCGCCGGCGCGCTTTCACCAAAGGTGTCGATGCCAACGACCGCCGCGCAGCCGTATTTCCACCAGCCGTCGGTCACGCCCATTTCGATGGCGATGCGCGGCAGCCGCGGCGGCAGCACCTCGTTCTTGTAGGCCACGCTTTGCCGGTCGAACACCGTGGTCGACGGCATCGAGACCACGCGCACGGCGATGCGCCGCTGCGCCAGCAATTGCTGCGCGTGCAGCGCCAGGCCCACTTCGCTGCCGGTGGCGATGATCACCGCCCGTGCCGCGCCCTTCAAGCCGACTTCGGCCGGCTCGGCCAGCACATAGGCGCCCTGGGCAATGCCGTCGAGCCCGGCCTTGGGCGCATATGGCAGGTTGTGGCGCGACAGCAGCAACGCGCTCGGCCTTGTTTTGTTTTGGATCGCGCAGGCCCAGGCCACAGCGGTTTCCGCGGTGTCGCACGGGCGCCAGACGTCCAGCCCCGGAATCAGCCGCAGGCTGGCCGCGTGCTCCACGCTCTGGTGCGTCGGCCCGTCTTCGCCGAGGCCGATGCTGTCATGCGTGAACACGTGGATGACGCGCAGCTTCATCAGCGCCGCCATGCGCAGCGCGTTGCGCGAGTAGTCGCTGAAGGTCAGGAACGTGCCGCCATAGGGAATGAAGCCGCCGTGCAGCGCCACGCCGTTCATCACCGCTGCCATGCCGAATTCGCGCACGCCGTAGTTGAGGTGGCGCCCGCCGTTGCCCTGGCCGTCAGTCGCAAAGCGCAATGCCGGGGTCGACGAGGTATTGGTCAGGTTCGAACCGGTCAGGTCGGCGCTGCCGCCCAGCAGTTCGGGCAGCGCCTTGGTGAAGGCCTCCAACGCCATCTGGCTGGCTTTGCGGCTGGCCACCGTCTGTGCCTGCGTGTGGGCAGCCACGGCGGCATCCACCGCCACCTGCGCCCACTGCGGTGGCAGGTCGCCGTCAAGGCGGCGCACCAGTTCCAGCGCCAGCACGGGGTGCGCCTTGCCGTAAGCCTCGAAGGCATCGACCCACGCGCTTTCAGCGGCCAGGCCGGCGTGGCGCGCGTCCCAGGCGCTATAGACCTCGGGCGGGATCACGAACGGCTCGTGCGCCCAGCCAATGGCCGCGCGCGTCAGGCCGATTTCATCGGCGCCCAGTGGCTCGCCGTGTGCCTTGGCGGTGCCGGCGCGGTTGGGCGAACCGTGGCCGATGTTGGTCTTGCAGCAAATCAGCGTGGGCCGGTCGGTCTGTTCCCGGGCTTGGGCAATCGCGGCGTCGACCGCGTCAGCGTCGTGCCCATCCACTGCGCGGATCACGTGCCAGCCGTAGGCCTCGAAGCGCTTGGGCGTGTCGTCGATGAACCAGGGCGCCACCGCGCCGTCGATCGAAATGCCGTTGTCGTCGTACAGCGCGATCAGCTTGTTCAGCCGCCAGGCGCCGGCCAGCGCGCAGGCCTCGTGGCTGATGCCTTCCATCAGGCAACCGTCGCCCAGGAACACGTACGTGCGGTGGTCGACGATGGCGTGGCCAGGCCGGTTGAATTCCTGCGCCAGCAGTTTTTCCGCCAACGCCATGCCGACGGCGTTGGCAATGCCCTGGCCCAGCGGGCCGGTGGTGGTCTCGACGCCCGGCGTGATGCCGACCTCGGGATGGCCCGGCGTCTTGCTGTGCAGCTGTCGGAAGTTGCGCAGCTCCGAGAGCGCGAGGTCGTAGCCGGTGAGATGCAGCAGCGAGTACAGCAGCATCGAGCCATGCCCGTTCGAGAGCACGAAGCGATCGCGGCCAGGCCATTTCGGGTTGGTCGGGTTGTGGCGCAGATGCCGACCCCAG
>JANXMO010000004.1 GCA_025354615.1 Burkholderiales bacterium
GGGTCGGGCGCGTATTGGGCGAACATGACGTTGTTGTAGATCTCGAAGCCGCCGCCGAAGAAGCGGTCACGTGCCACGTTCCAGGCCATCCACCAGGCGTTGATGCGGCCGGCGGCCGACGCGTCGTCCTTGTACTCGCCGATGGTGTTCATGCGCGAAGTCCAGGCGTCGGGCATGAAGGCGACCAGGCCGATGCCCAGCACGATCAGCACCGCGCCCATCGCGCCTTTGCGCTCGCTGTGCCACCACATCACCAGCGCCATGGCCGCAATGGCGAGCAGCGCGCCGCGCGAATGGCTGCCGAAAGCGGCGGCGGCGGTCAGCACCATCAACACCGTCAAGCCGTGCTTGAGCCGCCGCGAGTCAACGTTGAGCTGCAGGAAGCGCATCAGCGGGATGACCATCACCAGCGCCAATGCCAGCTCGTTGTTGCCGGAGATGAAGGTGCCGTCCGGCCCCCAGACCTTGTAGTTGCCGCCATTAACGATGGTGAACAGCCCGCCCTTGAAGCCGTAGAAACCAATCGAGCCAACCAGCACCCACACCAGCACCATGATGTGGTGGCGCGTGTGCAGCACGGCCAGCGCCACCAGCACCATCAGGTCGATCTTCATCACCTTGGACCACATGTCCATGCTGGCGTCGGTGTCGAACGAGAACGGCAGCGTGATGCTCATCCACAGCATGAACAGGAACAGCGTGACCGTTTCGCGGCTCACCGGCAGCGAGCGCTTGTCGCGCGTGACGACCAGCCCGATGGCAATGGCAATCGCCATCGCCGCGGCCACCGGCATGCTGGCCAGCCGCCAGGTTTGCTTGTGCGGGTTCATCACGCTGAGCCAGGTCCAGCCCATGATGCCGATCCACGGGTGCGGCAGCGTGCGCACGAGGCAGTAAATGATGGCGATGGCCAGCACGACGTCACGCATGGCTGGGCTCCTCGGGTGCCGCCGCAGCGACGTGGCTCACGATGTAGCGGTGCTTGCCGGATTTCTCGGGCGCGATCGCGTCGACGAATTCGATGCCAACATCCACCGCAGCGCCCAGCCGCTGGCGGAATTGCGCGGCAATGTCCACCGCGCTGCCGCGGTCGAAGCCGGGCGCGGTAACGATGAACACCCGCGTGCGCAGCCGGCTTTCCTGCACCACTTTGAAAGATTCGATGCCGCTGCGGTCACGCAGGATGTAGATCAGCGCCAGGCCGTGCATCACGCTGCCGTCGGCCGCGTGCACAAAATCAGTCGTGCGGCCTTGCACGTCAGCCAGCACGGGCAGCCCGCGCCCGCAGCCGCAGCGCTTGTCCGACAGCGTCGCCACGTCACCGGTGCGGTAGCGGATAAACGGGAATTCGCCGGTGGCCAGGTGGGTGACGACGATTTCGCCCGGCTCGCCAGCCGCCACCGGCGCGCCAGCGGCGTCCACCAGCTCGACGATCACATCTTCGGCGGTGATGTGCAGGCTGCCCTGCGGGCATTCGTGGGCGATGAAGCCGGCGTCGCGGCTGCCGTAACCATTGGCCACCGGGCAGCCGAACACGCGGCTGATGCGCTCACGCTGGTCGTCATAGAGCCGCTCCGAGGTGACGAAGGCAACGCGGATGCCGAGATTGTTCATCGCCACGCCGCGCCGCTCGGCATGGCGCGCCAGCAGGCCGAGTGCCGACGGGTAGCCGAACAGCATCTTCGGCCGCTGGCGGCGGATGGCGGCCAGAAAACCGTCCAGCCGGTCCTCGCCCATCTCGAACGCGGGCAGCAGCTGGCTGCGCAACAGCGCGTCGCGCCAGCGGCGCACGCGGTCTTGCGCGCCAAGCTCGATCGGCGAACCCCACAGCACGGTTTCGCGGTCGCCGATGTCGACGCCCCACCAGCGCGTGGCGCGCCACTTGGCCGCCACGTCATGGCTGACGCGTTCGCGGCCAATGAAAAACACCAGCGGCTCGCCGGACGACCCGCCGGTGTTGCAGCGCGCCAGGCCTTGCGCATTGCGGTGCTTCAGCGCGTCGCCCTGGGCGCGGATGATGGCTTTGGTCAGCAGCGGCAGGGCCTGTAGGTCGGCCAGCGAACGAACGGCATCAGGCTCGAAGCCGAGCTGGCGGAACAGGCCGGTGTAGTACGGCACGCCGTCATTTGCGGTGTGCAGCAAGGCGCGCAAGCGCTCGATGCGCAGCGCCTGCAGCGGCTCCGGCGCCCACCACTGGGTTTGCTCGAGCCGGCGCCGCACCGCCACCGTGCTGTGGCGTTTGAGCCGCTCGTGCAGCGGAAACAGCAGGTTCGACGCCAGCGCGGTGTAAGGGCTCAGCATGTCGCGGCCTCTTCCAGCGCTGGGTGCCGCAGCACCATCCAGAACCCCAGCCAGCGCAAGTCATCGGCCGACACACCGCGGAAGCAGGCGGCCAGCCGTGGTTGGATGCGCTCAATAGCCTCGGCCGGCAATTGCCCGGTCGGCGCCAAGGCCTGCAGCTGCAGCGGCCCGGCGGCGACGATGCGGCGGTAGGCGTCGACGCGCCAGCGGTTCGGGAACCCCTTGTGGCTGTACATCAGGCGGTAGGCCCACTCGGGCCACGTGAGGAAGTCGAACGGTTCGCAGCGGTCCAGGTTGTGGCTTTTCAGGTCGACGTTGTGGATGGCGATGCCACCCGGTGCCAGCGCCTGCGCCGCGTCGGCCAGCGTGCGCTCGAGCGAGTTGACGTGTTCCAGCACCGCGCGCGAAATCACCAGGTCATAGACGGCGGTTTGGCCGGCCAGGCCATCGGGCGTCACGGTGTAGCGCACGCACTCGGGGCGAAAACCCGACTCCGGCTGGCCGCGGCGCTGGAATGCCGCTTCGGCACGCTGCCGCACCGCGCCGTCCAGCCGCTCGAGCAGGCGTTCGCACACCCGCACGTTCTTGGCCGACATGCGCTCGAGCGGGAAACGGTCCACGCAATGCACCGCCGCCGCGCCGCGCGCATACAGCAGCAAGGCAACGCCCAGGATGTCGCCCGGGCCGTATTCGAGCACCCGCCGGCCTTGCAGGAAGGCGGCAAATTGCGTTGCATCGAGCTGCAGCTGGGCGGCGTAGTCATCCACGCAGCGGAAGAAATAGCTGGCGATGTCGTCCGGGTCGCGCTCGTCGGCGCCGCGGCCGGTTTGCCGCGTCAGCCGCACGTACAGCGACGGCACGAAACGCGCGAGCAGGTTGGAGGCGGCAGCCTTGGCAAACGTGCTCGCCGTGGCGCTGCGTGAGGGCATGGGCATCAAACGGCCTCCCGCGGGGTGAACGGCGACAGCGCGCGGAATTCAGCTTCCAGCACGTCAACGCGCTGGTCCCAGGTGTTGGCTTCGGCGTGGCGGCGGATCAGCGTCCGGTCCCACGGCTGCGTCAAGGCGTCGCGCAGCGCGGCCTTTAGCGCGGCTCGGTCGCCAAACGGCACGATGCGGCCCAGGTCGGGCGACGACACCACTTCGGCGTTGCCGCCCACGTCGGTCGCCACCACCGGCAGGCCGCAGGCCATGGCTTCCAGCAGCACGTTGGCCCAACCTTCGTTGCGGGTGGCGAGCACGAAAACATCCGCGGCGCACAGCCAGGCCGGCAGCGCCTGGCTCGGCAACGGGCCGGTGAAGTCGACGATGTCGGCCACGCCCAACTGGGTGGCCAGCGCCGCCAGCCGCGCCGTCCAGTCGCCCTCGGCGCTGGGGCCGCCGATGGCCACGTAGCGCAAGGCCGGAAATTCCCGGCGCAGCGCCGGCAGGCATTCGATCACGCGGTGAAAGCCTTTGCGTTCGACCAGCCCACCGACCGTCACCAGCAGTTGCGCCTGCGCCGGCAGGCTCAACGCGGTGCGTGCTTCGGCCTGCGGCGTGCGGGTGAAACGGGCGATGTCGACGCCGTTGCCAACGACGCGGACCTTGTCCGGCGCCAGGCCCATCTGCAAGGCCACCTGCCGCAGCGACTCCGACACCGCGAACACGCGGCGCGCACGCTGCAGGCCGCGCAACAGCCGAGTGTGCAGCGCCGGCTGCGCCGCGTGGCGCGTTTCGGTGCCGCGCAGCGTGACGGTCACCGGCACCTTGAGCCAACGGCCCAGCAGGCCGGCGGCATGGCCATCCGGGTAGCCGAAATGCGCGTCGATGAGGTCGAGCCGGCCGGCGCGCTGCAGCGCGCGCAGCCGCGGCCAGGCGCCCAGCGCCATGAAAAAGCCGTCCAGCCATTTGAATAAGCCCGGCACCGAAAAGAAGCGCGGGTACCAGACGTCGATGCCAGCCTGTCGCTCAAACGCCGGCGCGCCCATGCGAAAGCCTGGTCGCAGCCGCGCCACCAACCCTTGCAGCGGGAACCACGGCGTGGGTGCCACCACTGCCAGCGGCAGCCGCGCGCCCACGCGGAACATGCGCTCGCGCACGAACAGCCCGGCGCCCGGCTGGCGGGCATTGGGGAACAGGCTGCTGAGCACGACGATGTGCGGCCCAGCGGGTTCAGTGGCCATCAGCCGTCCCTTTCCACTGCAACATCCACCGGCCGCCCGAGCACCTTGGCATACGCCGCCTGGTAGCGCGCGGTGCTGGCGGCCCAGGTGCGCTCGGTTTCAACGAAGTGGCGACCGGCGCGGCGCAGCTGCGGCCAGCGCTCGCGCTGCGCCAGCAATTGGACGATGGCCTCGGCCAACGCCGGGGCGCTGCCGGCTTTGAATAGCAGGCCGGTCTCGCCATGGCGAATCAATTCGCGGTGCCCGCCGACGTCTGAGGCCACCAGCAGCCGGCCCTGCGCCATCGCCTCCAGCGGTTTCAGCGGCGTCACCAGTTCGGTCAGCCGCATCGAGTGGCGCGGGTAGGCCAGCACGTCGATCAAGTCGTAGTAGCGCTGCACCTTGGCGTGCGGCACGCGGCCGGTGAACACGACCTGGCCGGCCACGCCCAGGCGCGCGGCCTGCGCTTTCAGCGCCGCTTCCTGCGGGCCGCCGCCGACCAGCAGCAAGCGCAAGCCGGGTTGCTGGCGCAGCAGCAGCGGCAGCGCGTCGAGCAGCAGGTCCAGCCCTTCATAAGCGTAGAACGACCCGATGAAGCCGACGATGGCGCTGCAGCCGGCCAGGCCCAGCTGGGCTGCCAGTGCGGCATCGGGTGTGCCGCCTTGGCTGAAGGTGTCGACATCGACGGCATTTGGAATCACTGTCACCTTGCCGGGCGCAATGCCGCGGCCGACGATGTCGCCGCGCAGGCCTTCGCAAATCGTGAACACGTGGCTGGCGCGGCGCAGCGCGCGGGTTTCGAGCCAGCGCGTCAGCCGGTAGCGCAGGCTGCCTTCGGTGGTGGTGCCGTGGTCGACGGCGGCGTCTTCCCAGAAGGCGCGAACTTCGTAGACCACGGGAATGCCGAGCCGCCGGCCGACGCGCAACGCGGGCAGCGCATTGAGCACCGGCGAATGCGCGTGCAGCACGTCGGGCCGCAGCTGCTGCGCCACCTCGGCCAGGCGGTGTTCGAGCTGTCGCATCAACGCCAGCTCGCCCAGGCCCGGCAGTGTGTGGCGAGGCGCGGCGGGCACCAGGGTGCGGAAAAATTGCCAGCCGTCGATGGTTTCTTCGGCCAAGGCACCGCTGCCGGTGTGCTTCGGTGACGTCAGGTGAAACGTCGTCCAGCCCAGCCGGCGTTGTTCGCGCAGCAGCGACAGCGTGCGAAAGGTGTAGCCGCTGTGCAGCGGCAGCGAGTGGTCGAGCACATGCAGCACGCGCAGGCTGGTCATGGCGTGGTCACCGCTTCACTGTGTGCCGGCAGGGCCAGCGGCAGGCCACTGCTGTCGCCATCGACGACGTTGCGCAAGAAGGCTTCGAACATCAGCAGCGACCACAGGGGCGCGCTGTGGTCGCTGGCGCCTGACTGGTGGCTGTCGACCAGCTGGCGCAGCGTGGCCGGCTCGAACCAGCCGGTGGCGGCCAGCCGCGGCCCCAGCACCGCGCTGCGCACCCGCTCGCGCAGCGGGCCGCGAAACCAGCGCGCCAACGGCACGGAGAACCCCATTTTCGGGCGGTACAGCACGTCGTGCGGCAGCAGCGGCTCCATCGCCTTCTTGAGCAGGAACTTGCCTTCGCCGCAGGCCACTTTCAGCGCCGAGGGCAGCGTGGCCGCCCACTCGACCAGTTCATGGTCCATCAGCGGCTCGCGCACTTCGAGCGAGTGCGCCATGCTGGCGCGGTCGACCTTGGTGTTGATGTCGCCGACCAGGTAGGTCTTCAAATCCAGGTACTGGATCAAGGCCAGCGCGTCGTCGTCCGCGGCACCGCTGTCGCGGAAGCGGGCGGCGTGCCGGTCGAACACCTGCTGCGCGCGATAGCCGCCGAGGCTGCGCTTGAAGCCGGCGCTGAACAGCCGCTCACGCATCGGCGCGCGCACGATGGACACCGAATGGCAATACGCCTCGACCGCGCTGCGCGCCATGCCTTCGAAGGTGGTTTTGGCGCGGAACATGCGCGGTGCCCAGTCGGCCTTCGGGTAGAGCCGCCCGAGCAGCCCGAACAGCGGCTGGCGCAGGCCGGCGGGCAGTGCGCTGCGCAGCCGCTCTTCCATCAGGTGCATGCGGTAGCGGCGGTAGCCACCGAAGGTTTCGTCGCCGCCGTCGCCTGACAACGCCACCGTCACGTGGCGGCGCGCCAGCTGGCACACGCGGTAGGTCGGGATGGCGGAACTGTCGGCATACGGCTCGTCGTACAGGCGGGCCAGCGTGTCGATCAGGTCGAAGTCGTCGGCGTTGACGGTTTCAACGATGTGCCGCGTCTGGTAGCGGTCGGCCACGGTTTGCGCGAAAGCGGCTTCGTTGAAGCGCGGGTCTTCGAAAGCCATCGAGCAGGTGGTGACCGGCTGGGACGACAGGCCGGCCATCGTCGCCACCACCGCGCTGGAGTCGACACCGCCCGACAGGAACGCGCCCAGCGGCACTTCCGCAATCATCCGCAGCCGCACCGATTCGGCCAGCCGCGCGGTCAGCTCGGTGCTGGCGTCTGCGATGCTGATCGGGTTGTCGACGCTGAAGCGCACGTCCCAATAAGTGTGCGGCTCGGGCGCCGGCGCGCCGCGCCGCCAGGTCAGCGTGGTGGCCGGCGGCAGCTTCAGCGCCTGCTGGAACACGGTGCGCGGCTCGGCCACGTAGCCGAAAGCAAAGTACTCCTCGATGGCCAGCGGGTCGAGGTCGCGGCGCAAGCCGCTGCCGGACGGGCCGCGGTAGGCGAGCAGTGACTTGAGTTCCGAGCCGAACAGCAGCGTGCCGTCGGCCAGCAGCGCGTAGTGCAGCGGCTTGACGCCCAGGCGGTCACGCGCCATGAACAGCGTCTGCTGCGCGCGGTCCCAGAGCGCGAAGGCGAACATGCCGCGCAGGCGCTTGACGCAGTCGGCGCCCCACGCGGCCCAGGCGTGCACGATGACCTCGGTATCGCTGCGCGTGCGGAAGCGGTGGCCCAGCGCCTGCAGCTCGGCCATCAGCGCCTGGTAGTTGTAGATTTCGCCGTTGAAGACGATGCCGATGGAGCCGTCTTCGTTGAACAGCGGCTGCTGGCCGGTGGCGATGTCGATGATGGACAGCCGGCGGTGGCCGAGGCCGAGGCCGGGCTCCAGGTGCAGGCTGCCTTCGTCGGGGCCACGGTGCCATTGCGCGTCGTTCATGCGCTGCAGCGCGGGGCGCTCCATGGGGCGAGTGCCGCGGGTATCGAAGATGCCGGTGATGCCGCACATGAGGTGTTGTTCCTTCAGCGCCGCGGCGTGGCAGTGCCGACAGCAGCCCGCTGGCGGTCGTAAACGGCTTGGTAGGTGGCGACCATGGCGGGCAGGCTGAAGCGCTGCTCGGCGTCGCGGCGGCCGGCGGCGCCGAGGGCGCGGGCGTGCGCCGGGTCGCGTGCCAGCCGGCCGATTGCTGCGGCCAGCGCCGCGCTGTCGTCGGACGGCACGACGTCCCCGGTGATGCCGGCGCGCACCAGGTCGGCGTTGCCGCCAACGGCGGTGGCAATCACCGGCAGGCCGCTCGCCATCGCCTCGAGGATGGTGTTGGAAATGCCCTCGGCCAGCGATGGCAACACGAAACAATGCAAGCCGCGCATGATGGCCGGCACATCCGAGCGCTCGCCCGGCAGCCAAGTCAGCGCCGTCAGGCCGGCCGCGTCCAGCAACGCCTGGCACGGTGCCCGCAGCGGGCCATCGCCCACCATCACCAGCCGCGCCGTGGCGCGCAGCGCTGGCTGTTGCGTCAGCAGTTCGACAAAGGCGCGCGCCAGCAGCAGCGGGTGCTTGACTTCCTGCATGCGGCCCACGGTGCCGATCAGCCAGTGCGTGCGCGCATCGAACGGGCAGCCAGGAATGGGCGACGGCCACTCGCTGGCGGCCGCGAACCGCGCCACGTCGACACCGTTGTAGACCTGCGTGATGCGGCCGGCCGGGATGCGTGCCCGCTCGACCAGGTCATCGCGCAGATCGCGCGACAGCGCCAGCCAGTGGTTGACGAACGGGCTGTAGAGCCGGCGCAGCCACTGGTAGCGCCGGCGGCTGCCGTGCAGGTCGGCCATGTCGCGCCCGTGTTCGCCATGAATGCGCACCGGCACGCCGGCCAGCCAGGCCGGCACCACCACTTCCAGCGCCGCCAGGTTGCGGCTGTGGACGATGGCCGGGCGCAGCTGACGGAACAGTTTGAACAGCCGCGGGTACAGCCAGAGGCCGTGGCCGGGCGGTTTGTGCAGCGAGATGAAGTCGACATCGTCACGGCGGATCTGCTGACGAAAGTCGGTGATGTCGGTCAGCGACACGATGGCGTGGCGGTACACCGGCGGCAGGTGGTTGATCAGGTTGGCGATGCCGTTCTGTAGCCCGCCCATGTCGAAGCGGTAGACCACGTGCACGATCAGTGGGCGGTTGTGGGGCACCGGGCTCACGACAGCCACATCACAGCCGCCAGAAGCGAAAGCCCGCCGCCTGCAGCGCCGCGGCCGGGAACACGCCCTTGACGTCGATGAAGGCGCCGCTGGCCACCAGCTTGGCGCCCAGTGCGGCGGCCGGCAAGGCAGCGAATTCGTTGTGGGCCACCGCGGCCACCATGGCGTCGGCGCGGGGCAGGTCGTCCCAGGCCAGCAACTGGATGCCGTATTCATGCAGCGCTTCCTCGGCACCGGCCTGTGGGTCGCACACGCACACCTCGACGCCGTAACTGCGCAGCTCGTGAATCACGTCGATGACCTTCGAGTTGCGCAAGTCGCCGCAGTTTTCCTTGAACGTCAACCCGAGCACGTT
>JANXMO010000017.1 GCA_025354615.1 Burkholderiales bacterium
GGATCAGGCCCGCCGCCTTGCGCCGCATGAGCTGTCTGTTCAAACCACGCTGGCCGATTTGGTGTTCGCCACCTGGGACACCGCCGCGACGCCGGAGATGCAGACCTGGGTCAAACAGTGCTGGGCCCAGGCTACACCCGGTTTTAAAGCAGCCTTGCTGGCCAGTGCACAGCGCTATGGCCATGCAGGCGCCCTGCAATAAATTCTTACCGTTTTCGTTGGGGATACCCCTATATCGGGGGTTCAACCTTCCAGGCATCCCACGCAAACTAAGTGGAAGTACGCGCGTGCGCTGGCTTTCGTTTTGCCCTACGGATTGTTCTTTGTTTTTCTCTTCTGGAGTTTTTTTATGAGCTTGTTTTCTTTCCGTCCTTCCACTGCTGTCTGGCGCAACACAGTTGCTGCCGCGGCCCTTTGTGCTTTCAGCTGGTCTACCCAAGCCGCACAGATTTTTGACAGCTTGTCTGGCCAGCGCAACTATGACCAAACCTTCGTGCCAACCAATAATCCGGCCATCGCCGAGTTGGGCGATATTATTACCTTTGGCGGAACGGCGCGTAGTCTGACGGACGTAAACATCGGCCTGACGCAAGCCGACTTTACGGGCGTTGCCCCTTATAACGTCGACGTGACCCTCTCGCTTTATAACGTTGACAATCTTCTCAACACCTCACTGATTGCCGACCGTACCGTCACGATCATTGTTCCTTCAAAAGGCATTTTTGAAGTCCCCTTCGATTTCAGCGGTTTGAGTGTCCCCAACACCATTTATTACGGTGTGTCACTGAGTTCTACACAAGGCAACGCAGCTGATCTGCGCTTGGGTTTGTGGGACTACTATGGCACTGGCCCTGGCCTCAATGGTGATGGTCAAAGCTTGCCAGTGGGTACTGATCCAGGAACTGTTGTGAACAGCGCCACCAGCATCAACACTGTTGTGTATGGACGGCTTCAAAACAGCCCGAACGTCTTGCGTGCTTCTACGAATAATGGGCTGGGCAACAACCAACTGTCCAACGGTTTTACGCCGGCTGTTGAATTCAATGCCATCGTAGCGGTTCCAGAACCCGAAACTTATGCATTGCTGCTGGCCGGCTTGCTGGTCGTAGGGTCAACTGCACGCCGCCGCGCGCCGCGTTGAATA
>JANXMO010000079.1 GCA_025354615.1 Burkholderiales bacterium
ATGCTCGACGCAGTGGACGGGTTGCCTGTCGACAAGCACGATGAATTTCTGAGTACATTGGAGACTTTTTTAGCGCACTTGACTCCAGAAGACAGGGCGCAGGCTACGCAGGCACTGAAAGACGCCCGCGGAGGAAGAGAAACGGACACACGAGGAAGCGAAAGCAGTAACACCAGTAACAGCAGTAACAGCAGTTAATCGGGCGTCAACAGTTTTGCACAGCAACTATTGCAACCCAGCAAATTGATTTTTGTGCACTGGCCCCTATCGGGGCAACTCCACCTTGGCAAAGTTGATTGAACGCGACAAAGTCTGCCCATCAATAAAAAGCACCAGGCGCTCTTGCCACCGGCGCACGGCTCACGCGGGTTATGCCACCGGTGGTGACGAGCACCACGTTGTCACCCGCATTCAGCGCTTCGCTGCCACGCGCCTGAACGATTGAACGCCGCTCGCCGTTGCGCAGCTGCACGATCACTTCCAGCGCGTCTTCCCGCGTGCTCATGCGTTCAACTGCATTGCCGATCACGGCACCGGCCACTGCGCCCAGAATGCCGCCGACCGGCGCATCACGCCGCCCGCCGATGCCGGAGCCGGCAATGCCGCCGACCACGCCACCCGCCACGCCGCCCACGCCGCTCTGATTGCCCTCGACGGTGACGGGCCGCACCGACAGCACCGTGCCGTCCTGCACTTGGGACAAGCGCTGTGCATCGCCACGCTTGATGACGTCAGGGCTGGTGGTGGAGCAGGCGCCCAGCGCCAGCGACATCGCCACTGCAACCGCAACAGAAAAAAGTTTGTTCATTGAAAAATCCGTTCGAAGTGAAAACAAGTCATTACAAAAAACCGGAGTTGCGGGTGGGGCCGCTACCAAAGCCGTAGAGCGCCCACTCGGGCACCAAGTTCCGGCCGCCGCGCGGAATGTTGACGTGCCAGTTCACGCATGCAAGCGGCTGTTGGGCGGCACGTTGGCCAGCAGAAATTCCATCTGATCACTGAGGATGCGCCGCCCGCGCAGGATCATGTCTTCGTACAGGCTGGGTACGTAGGGAAGGTAGAGCGGCGCCATGCGCGCTTCCTCCGGCAGGCGGTTGCCCTTGTGGCCATTGCAGGCGCGGCAGGCGGTGATGCAGTTCATCCAGCCGTCCAGCCCGCCGCGCGAGGTGGGCACGATGTGCTCGCGCGTCAACGCCTCAACGTGGAACAGCCGGCCACAGTAGGCGCACACGTGGCGATCACGTGCGAACAGCTTGGGGTTGGACAGTGTGGGCACCTGCCGCCAGGCCCGCGGCGGAATGGCGCCGCGCACCGCGACGATCGGGTGCAGCTCGATGCGCGAGGGCTTGCCCGTGCGCCGCTGTGTGCCGCCGCGCAGCACCTGGCAGGTGTCGCCCACCGTCCAGGCGATGCTGTCACTGGCATACAGCACAGCGGCCTCGCGGGCCGAAATCCAGGCCTGCGGGCGGCCCGACATGTCAAGTTGCAGTACATCCACGGTGCGGTGCTCCTTGCGCGTAGGGTACTCAATTCAGGTTCAAAGGTGAAGGCGCGGCCTGAAATCCTTTCATGGAGGGCAGATGGCGTTTCGGGTTTCCAGACTTTCATTCGTATAGAAAAGCGTCGCTTTCCACCATGCGAACTACGCTGAAAACACAAGGTTTTTTGGAGTGCTCGAATGTCTTTCCCTGTTCGCAACGACCGGCCGCGCTCGGTGTCACGCACGCGGAGCGAGCGTTCACTAACACCCGGCGACCGCCAACAGTCTGCAGCAGCTTTGTCAGACCGGCCTGCTGCTCGACGATCCGCAAACCCCAGCCGAACGCCTGCATCGTCACCTCCGCGTGCCAGTTTGCCGGCGGCAATAGCTGCTTCCTCATCCAGTCACACCTCCAGCCAGCCATAGCCCAGGCTGACAAATGCGGATGGCGCCCGAGCCTTCTCTGCAACAGCAACCAGCACCACCGTACCAGCCGCCCGGCATTTCCTTGTGCAATTGGCTGACTGGGTCAACAGTGGTGAAGAAGGTGAAAGGCGTGTTGAAGCAGAGAAGCAAATCCATGAATGCTTTATGAAAAACGAGTTTAATTTGTTTTTGTGTGGTTATGGTTTGACCAGTATGCCGCCTCTTCCGGCGCATGTTGTTAACCTTAATCTGTCAAGAAACAAATTGAAATCAATGAGCGGTTTACCGCCAAATTTGGAAAATTTTAGTATTAGAAATAACGAATTGACCGACTGGCCCAATGAGTTGCCTAAAACTTTAAAAAACTTGATGTTTCTGATCACCAATTGGCCACTTTGCCGCCGTTTGCTTTGCCTGAATTAACGGATCTTTCAATGAAAAGTCGTTTTTTAGAGAGCGGTTTTTTAATCAGTTTGAACGGCGTTGAGTTATTTAAAAAACTGGAACTGCTGGATATCAAGGGCAATGAAGTCAGTGATTTGAAGGAAAATCTGCCTTCATCATTGAAGATACTGGATTTTTCATGGAACAAAGTATTTGATTGGCCTCAATTTTTACCAGAGGAACTACAGAAAATAAATGGTTCAAACAATTGTTTTGTAGATTGGCTTCGTGTTCTAGGGCGAAAGTTGGAGAGCATTTTTCTTGAAAACAATCATTTAATTTCAATACCCGAAGAATTGCCTCGTGGTTTGAATAAACTTGCACTTGGAAACAATCAAATCGCAAGTATTCCCCAATCTATTTTTCGTTTGCCTTCTGAGTGCACCGTTTATTTGGAAAATAACCCACTAAGTGAGCGGGTGCTTCGAAATGCCCAACAAGTCGCACAAGCGGCTGGTTATAGAGGGCCAATTATTCAGTTTAATATGGCCTATGGTATTGACACTACGCCCGCCCGTCCGTTGAAAGATGCCCTGGCCAGTTGGGGCGTGGTTGACCAGATACCGGCTGAGGTGTCGGCTTCGCAGGCAGTGCCGCTTGATGACGCGACAGAGGCTGCTGTGTCGCAAGCCGCCGCAGGTGCCGCAAGCCAAGGGCAACAAATGCCTACCGCCGCTGCGGCTGAGCCGCTTGAGCACCAAGGCTTCTCCAAATTCCTCGACCGGCTGCGCCACACCGTCAATTACCGCAACGAGGCCACGCGCCCCGTTTTTCAAGAAAAGGTCAGCGAGTGGCTGACCCACCTCCTTGCGCACCCTGACCTGCTGGCGCTGAGCATGGCAGTGGCGCAAGGCGCAACTGCCAGTTGTGAAGACCGGGTCACGTACACCTACAGAGACTTGAAGAACCTGCGCGTCAGCGATGACATCGAAAAAAACCCGAACGCCTACAGCGTGCCGGAGTTGATGTCGCAAGCTCGAAAATTCTTCCGCGAAACCCAGCTCGACCAGATTGCCCGTGAAAAGGTAAAAGCTTTGCCCATGGTTGACGAGATGGAGGTTCATCTCGGCTACCCGGTGCAACTCGACCAGGCGCTGGACTTGCAACTGGATACGCGTGAAATGGCGTTTTTCCGCTGTTCCGGCGTGACCGACAGGGATTTGGCTGATGCCACTGCACGCGTTCAAAAGGCGGAGACGGAGAGCTTCGGCAGCTTTCTGGTGCAGTGGGGGCCGTGGGAGACGTGGATCAAAAAGCGCGACCCGGCCGGCCATAAAAAGGTGGTGGATGCCGCGGCCGCCTTGGTGGAAACGCAATTCAACGGCCGGCTGGATGCCCGCATGGCTGCCGAATGGGAAAAAATACTGGTGGAAGCAAGTGCGCAAGCGTCAACCAGCGTGCCGCTATCTCCACCGTCAGACGCTGACCGGCTGGCCTTCATGGCCAACCCGGACTGGCGCCGCAACTGCGGCATCGCTGTCGGCAATGACATTCAAGCCGAAGCCAAGCTGCCGTTGACGCAAAAGTGGCTGGCGCTGGAAGGGCAAAGCCACTTGCTGCAATCGCCTTGGGTTGCCGCTGCAGCATAGGACAACTGTTCCGCTCGTGCGACATCACGTGCGACATCACGTGCGGCGTCATGCGGCATCAGTTGCGGCGACACTTGCGGCATCAAAAAATAGAACGATCGTTCTATTTTGTTGTAAATTGGCGGTAACTTGCCGTGTTCCGGATGCCATGCCGCCTGCCGCCCATCATTCATTGCTTGCCACTGCCGCTGCGCCGCTTCTCAGTAAACGGCAGCAAACGCGTGCCATGATTTTGCAAGCCGGTTTGGGATTGGCGTCGCAAAAAGGCTTGGAAGGCCTGTCGGTGGGAGCGCTGGCGGAAGCAACGGGGCTGAGCAAATCCGGCTTGTTCGCGCATTTCGGCTCGCGTGAAGCGTTGCAGCTGGCGGTGCTGGACGAGTACCACCAGCGCTTCGCAGCATCGGTGTTCCTGCCGGCGCTGCGCCAGCCGCGTGGCGTGCCGCGGCTGGCAGCGCTGTTCGAGGGCTGGGTGCAGCGGGCGTCAGCCGAAGTCGATGCGGGCTGCCTTTACATCGGCGGGGCAGTCGAGTTCGATGACCGGCCGGGGCCGGTGCGTGACGCGCTGGTGGCGATGGTGCAGGTCTGGCGCAGCGCTTTGCAGCGTGCGATTCAGCTGGCCATTGAGGCGGGACATCTGCAGCCGCAGGCCGATGTGGCGCAATGGCTGTTCGACTTGCAGGGTTTGATCCTCGCGTTGCACCATGATGCGAGATTCCTGCGCTTGCCGGGCACGCCAGACCGTGCGCTGGCAGGGTTCAATCGGCTGCTGGAGGCGGGTACCACCGCGGCTGGCCGCCGTGTGCTGAAAAAACGAGTGATGTTGACGACAACGAACGCTGTTGCTTTCCAAAGGAACCCGCCATGACCCGCTACACCCCGCCGCTGCGCGACATGCAGTTCGTCATGCACGAAGTGCTGAACGTGACCGACACGCTGCGCCGGCTGCCGCCACATGCCGACATTGACGCGGCCACGATTGACGCAGTGCTGGAAGCCGGCGGCCAATTCGCCGCTGGCGTGCTGCAGCCGCTGAACCAGAGCGGTGACGCTGAAGGCTGCACGCTGGACCTCAGCAGCCACGCGGTGGCAACGCCCGAGGGCTTCAAAGCCGCGTATGAGCAGTACGTGGCCGGTGGCTGGCCTTCGCTCAGCGGCGACCCGGCCTACGGCGGCCAGGGCCTGCCGCACTTGGTGAACCAGGCGTTTTATGAACTGCTGAATTCCGCCAACCAGGCGTGGACGATGTACCCCGGCCTGTCGCACGGCGCCTGCGAGGCGCTGCAGGCGCATGGCACCGAAGCGCAAAAAGCGCTCTACCTGCCGCGCCTGGTCAGCGGTGAATGGACCGGCACGATGTGCCTGACCGAAGCGCATTGCGGTACCGACCTGGGCCTGCTGCGCAGCAAGGCCGAGCCGCAGGCCGACGGCAGCCACAAGATCACCGGCAGCAAGATTTTCATATCAGCCGGCGAACACGATCTGGCCGCCAACATCGTGCATTTGGTGCTGGCGCGCCTGCCCGATGCGCCGGCCGGCTCCAAAGGCATTTCGCTATTTCTGTTGCCC
>JANXMO010000108.1 GCA_025354615.1 Burkholderiales bacterium
CGGCAACAAGAATGAGCAGTTTTTTCATGTGGTTCCTCTTTGGCCCGGATAGACAGCGCCGGGGCTTCGCTGTTATGGGCAGGGAAAATTTCTTTGAAAGTTCCAAAGAATCAATATAAGAGGCGACATTTCTCGCCAATCAACACCAAAAACCTGAACATTAATATCTATAGTTTTTAACTCGAATTCAAATGTATTTTTTATGAAATCCGAGTTCATTTTTTCGTTAGTCGGAATGCAAATATTTTTATCCTTCGTAAACTTCAATATTCTGGTTGAATCCATTTGCGAAAGTAACCCATCAGCAACGCCAGAGTAATAAGCGGTGAGTGCAAGCCCTGCTGCACTAGATGTTTGCTCCCCTTTATGCTGGTCTGTAATTAGATTTTGCAAGGCCTTTATTGATGCGGCCTGAGCGTTTAAATGAACAAGGCCAAATGTCAAAAGAAAAAGAAATCCACGTAACATTTTCATGTCCTTTTAAATCCCCAGGCACCAACTACTTTTCCGTGAATATGCAACCGCGTACCGATATCAGCCAAGCTGCCGACCTGTGGCGCTGAACCATCCGTGCTTTCAATCAATAACTGGCCGTCCAGCTCGCGCACTGTCAGGCGCTTGACGCGCAGCAGGTCGCCGACGCTGTAAACGTACAAACCGTTATCGTCAAATGTGCTGCCGGGACGGATAAACAGCACGTCACCATCCTCTACAACCCCGGTCATGCTGTGACCACGAACCGTCAACAGCTTGAGCGTTGATGGGTTGCCGCCAAAAGAGCGCCGCGCCCAAGATTCAAGAACATCTACTTGACTGAGTATTTCCCCGTACTCAGGGGAAACGCGCCCAGCGCCTGCGGCAGCTTCCGCAAGAACGGGCAGCCGGATGTAGCCATAACCAGGCGCCGGCTCCTCCGCACGCACAACCATGGCATCAGGCACCGTCCGATGCAGGTGCGAGGCCTTCGCAACCTGAGCAGCAAGACGGCGGCTTATTTCCTCCAGCCCAACTCCAAAACCACGCGCGTAAGCGGTAGCTGCATCAAGCCCTATCGTGCGATGCCCGTGAATGTGCTGACTAACCATTGACGCGCCGCCTGGAATTCCGTGCTCCCGTGCGAATTTCGCTTTGTTGACGCCTTCGAAACGCGCGGCGAGCCGCTTGGCCTCCTGTTCGAATTCTTCTGCGTCTTGCATGAAGCGATGCTATCTAAAAAGGGGTTTAGCGGGGCTTTACTAAAACGTGTAGCACTGCTACAGTAAAGCCGATGAACACAGCGCCCGATGCAATCAAAACCGCAGCGGCTGAAGTCGGCGGACAAGCCGCACTAGCCCGCCACCTGGGCGTGACGCCCCCAACAGTGAATCAGTGGGTCAAAGGCGAAAGGCCGGTGCCAATCGAGCATTGCCCAGCCATTGCGGATTTATCTCATGGCAAGGCAACCCGCCAACAACTGCGCCCCGATGACTGGCATCGAATCTGGCCCGAACTCATAACCACCGCTCCTGATGGGGGTGGGGCTTAAGTGGCCTTCTCATCCCACCCAGTGAACGGCGCCAACCTTTGTTCGGCTGAAACGCTGAATTTGATGGCAGCGGGCATTCCCACCCGGTCAGCCGCGAACTCCACCGCGCCGATCTGCGCATTTATATCAATCCCAACGAGCTCTGTCAGCGCCTTGCTGATGGCGGCTTCCATATCAACGACTGCGTGATTTTTAAAAGGACTGGTCATGAATGATCCTGTTGAGTTTCTTGGTTACTTGGCGCTGATTTATGGCGTCGATCCATTGCCTAAGCCGGTTGCACATGAATACCTGGCGGCTTGCAGGTTCAAGGATGCAGAAACCGCGATTTCAGTCATGCGCGAATGGCTGGGCATAAGCGACTACTTCCCAACGCCCTGTGAGCTGGCAGGGCCTGTGGCAGAAAGGGTTTCCAAATGAGTGAACAAGAAAAGGCATTGGGCTTGTTGCAGAGCCTGATCGGTCGGCCGTTGCCGCCCCCTTCGCTGTCTGCCGATGACGCAAGGCATGTGCGCGACGCCGTTCTAGACGCCGCGCGTCTGCCAGAGCCGTCAACTGGCCCGGCGGACTTGGTGGAGCTGGCGCGCAGGCTGATTGCAGCGCTGCGCGTCATTGACGCCGCTACTGCCCCATTAAAGCCGCTATGAGCGTCTTGATATAGGCGGCATCTGCCTCCGCTGAACCTTCTGATGTTGATTTGTTGTTCGGGCCGCCAAGTGTCAGCGCCTTGCTTTCGAGCGCTGCCAAAACGACTTTTAGTGCCTGGTCTTTTACGAGCGTTTCCATGGAAGTTCCTGCCGTGGCAGGTCGTGTTGAGGGACTCGAATCCTGCCACGGCTTGGAACTTCCGCCCAATAAGGGAAGAACTGTGAACCCGCTCCCCAACGACGTAGCCCGCTGTAACGGTGTCGATGTGATCGACGAAATAGCGTCTTTTCTTCGTCCGCACGGGCAGTGTCTTGGCTGCCGCCGGCGCGAATGGGTGCAGCGCATATGGGAACCGGACGACGAACCCGCTCGAATCGTGTGGCTGAGTCAGGTGCCCGAATGGAACGCTGACGGCACGTGCCCGATGTCCATGCCTATTAGCCAGGAGTAACCCATGCGCTGTGTCGGCCGTCTCCACATGCAGATGCTTCACCCGCACACCTTCAC
>JANXMO010000140.1 GCA_025354615.1 Burkholderiales bacterium
GCCGCAACCCGCCGCCGGGCGCACCGGCGGCGCGGGCCGCGGTGGGCAGCATTGCCGCAGCGGTTTCCACCGGGCCGCCGCGGCGCAGTGCCTGCGCCACCAGGGCGTCGTCGAGCCGCTGCAATTCGCTGCGCGCTTCGCCGAGGCGCGTTTTCAGCAGCTGCGAAGTGCCTTCACCCAGGCGCTGCGTTTGCAGGCCGCCGGCACGCAGGTAGTTGCCGATCAGCGCTTGAAGGATTTTGGGCGCCAGTACCGGGTCGATGCTTTCGATGCTGACTTCCAGCACGTTGGACGCCGTTTCAGCCGCCTTCGAGCGCAGGGCCTGCACCGTGACCGTGCTCAGCAGCAGTTCGTCCAGCGGCGGCTCGGTGCTGTTGGCAACGGCTTTGCTGGCCTCCGGTGCGCGGCCAAGCAAACGGTTGACGGGCGCGGCCAACCGCGCCAGCGATGAAGCAGCAAATTGCTCGCGCCGCAGGCCAAGCTGACGGACCACGTCCTGCGCACTGCTGCGCGTGCGCAGCAGTTCCATTTCAGTTTCGATCTTTCGTGTCACGCCGTCGGTGTTCTGCGATTCGCGGTACGCCGTGATGCCCGACAGGAAAGACGGCGTGCCCTGCTGCTCGGTCTGCACCAGCACGCGGGCGCTGCTGGTGTAGAGCGGCTGCTGGGCGGCCGCCAGCGCCAACGCCATGGCGCTGGCGGCCAGCACGCAAAGCGCGACCAGCCAGCGGTGGCGCCACAGCAGCACCAGCAGCTCATGCGCCGACAGTGGCGAGGGCGCTGCGGCGGCGGCATCGCGCGGGCTCAACGGGAACAGGGCATGGGGGTTGGAAGCGGGGGCCTGCACGGCGGTCCTGTTCTTAAAAAAAGTCATCGCAACGACGCTGCAGAACGCATGACGCTTTCATGCGCTCGAGCGGTTGGCGCCGCGGCGCGGCGCCGCCTCAATTGTTGTTGTTGCCATGGATGTTGTAGGCGAAACCAAACGAGCTGTTGCGCAGAAAAGGTACCAGATTGAAGACATATTGGTTGAGCGTGTCGGCCAGGGTCGCGGTGGCCAGCTTGGGCAGCAGCACGATGTCGAAGGGCTGCAGCTCGAAGTCGTGGTCGGGCGTGTGCAGGCGCTTGTCGTTGAAGCCGGTGCGCAGCACACGCACTTCCTCGGCCCCGGTAGCGGGCGACACGCTGCGGCGCACGACCAGCAGCTGCGCCGCATCGCCGCTGGGCAGGTGGCCGCCGGCCTGCACCACCGCCTGCAGCAGCGACAGGCCGGCGCGGTACGGCAGCACGCCCGGGCGCAGCACCTCGCCGCCCACGAACACCTGCGGCGCCTGGAAATTGCGCACGATGATCGCCGGCTCCAGGCTGGCCAAGCCGGCGCGGCCGGTGGTAGGGGCGCCATTGCCGCCGGCCACGCGCACGTTTTGCGTTGCAAAGCTGCGCACGATCACCGACAGCTCGGGCTTGCGCAGCCAGCGCGCGTAGCGTTCGCGCAATGTTTCGCGCAACGCCTCGGGGCTCACGCCTTCGGCCTGCACTGTGCCCGCCATCTGCAGCTGCACCTTGCCGTCGGGGCGCACGCGCACCAGCTCGTTGAGCTGTGGCTGGAACGGGAACTTGACTTCAAACTCGTCGTTCGGCTGCAGCAGGTATTCGCGCCCGCCACGCGCGCCGGCCACTTGCACCAGCCGCTCGCGCAGCTCGGCCTGCACATCCTCAGGGCTGCGCCCCTGCACGTGCAGTGTGCCCACCAGCGCCAGGCTGACTTTGCCGTCGGGGCGCACCTTGAGCGTCTGGTCGAGCTGCGGGGCATCGGGCACGCGCACGTCGAATTCATCGCCCGGCGAAAAGCTGAACAGCGGCGGCACCATGACGGCCGCGCCAGGGGCGGAAGCCGCCGTGGCCGAGGACGCGGCGGCATCGGCAAATACCGCGCCGGTGGTCAGCAGCGATGGCTCAGGTGCCGTGCGGCCGCGCGCCGCACAGCCGCCCAGCAGCAGCGCGCCGAGGCACGCCATGCACAGCACCACGGCGCAGCGCCGGGGCATGGCGAGGGAAAGAAAGGGCAGGAAGGTCATATGGGCATCAAGGCTGGACATGCGGACCGCTGATGCGGCTGGTGTCGCCCAGAGGCGCGCTGGTGAGGGCGGCAGTGCTGCTCGGCGCCGCGGCAGCGGCCGCGGCCGCTGCCGGCAGCAAGGCCAATAACGTGGCTTCGTATTGCGCCAGCACCTGCGGCCAGCCGAAGGCGCTGGCGGCGCGCTGCAAACAGGCCTGGGCCAGCCGCGCGCGCTCGGCCGGGTCGGCCAGCAAGGCGTCGAGTGCGCGCTGGCAACCGTGGGCATCGTCGAAGTAGCGGGCGCCATCGCCGGCCACCCAGCGGTTGAAACGGTTGTCGTGCGCAATCACGGCGTTGCCTGCGCCCATGGCCTCGAGCAGCGACGGGTTGGTGCCGCCGACACGGTGACCATGCAGGTACAGCAGGCCGTGGCGGCGCAGCGCCTGCACGACCGCCGGGTCGTACAGGCCGCCGGTGAACAGCACTTCGTCATTGGCTGCCTCCATCACCGCGGCGTGGAAGGATGAGCGCTGCGGCTGGTAATTGCCCAGCACCACCAGGCGCACACCGCGGCGACGGGCGCAGAACGCCCGCACGATTTCGAGTACCGAGTTTTCCGGCTCGGGACGGGCGATCAGCGTCACATAGCCGCTCGGCTGCAGGCCGAAGCGCGCCAGCACGGCGGCGTCGGCTTCGCGCTGGGCCAGCGGCAGCAGCGTCGCGTCGACGTCGATGTCGGTGCCATACGGAATCATCGTGATCTTGCGCTGCGCGGTATGGCGGCCGAGGTGGCGGGCGATTTCCGGGTGGTCGGCCAGCAGGTGATGGGCACCCCAGCTGCCGGCCCATTCGTTGAGGTACAGCCAGGTGCGCGCCGCCGGCCCCCATTTGCTGCGTGACCACTCGATGCCATCCATGTTGATCACGTTGTGGATGCCGGCCGCGCGCAGTGCAAGCCCGAACACTGCGGTGTTGTAGCCCAGCGTCAGCACCAGCGGCG
>JANXMO010000153.1 GCA_025354615.1 Burkholderiales bacterium
CTTTCTTGCACCACTGCAAAATTTCATGCACTGACAGCGCGGCCGCTTGAGGCATCCAGCCGCGCACGGTTTCATCGAGGTGCAACAGGTGGTTGAGCTGGTCGGGCTGCACTGCGGGCAAGGCGGCCTCGGCTTCACCGCGGATGTTGATGCGCAGTTCGATCTTGCCGCGCCGGAAGGCGGCGGTCAGCCGTTCGCGCAGGGCGGGTTCCAGGGCGCGCAACTCATCGGGCAGGCGCAGGTTCAAATCAAGAAAGCGGCCGTTGACTGATCGCAGTTCCACGGCGACCGAAGCCGCAGCGCCAGACGGCGCGGTGCTGTGCTGCTGAGCGGCGCCTGACGTGTTTTGAGGTGGCGCTGCGGCGTCTGCCGTGGCATTCGCATAGCCGGTCATGCTGTAGACTGACATTCGATTTTTACCTCGTGCAAACCCCGATTATGTCGAAGCCGAAGCCTGCGCCACTGCCGTCGGGCACTGTGGTTGGCGGCTATCAGATTATTAAAAAGCTGGCCGCGGGTGGCTTTGGGTTGGTGTACCTGGCGGAAGACAGTGACCGCCACATGGTGGCCTTGAAAGAGTACCTGCCATCATCATTGGCCGAGCGGGCACCGGGTGAATTGACGCCGCGCGTCAAGCCGGACAAGCAGCCGCTGTACCGCTTGGGACTTAAAAGCTTTTTCGAGGAAGGCCGCTCACTCGCGCAAATCTCGCACCCCAGCGTCGTCAGTGTGCTGAACTTTTTTCGGGAAAACGAAACCGTCTACATGGTGATGAACTACCTGCAGGGCGACACGCTGCAGGATTTCATCGTCACGGCGCGCGATCTCAAGCGCGACAAGGTGTTTCGTGAATCCACGATCCGCTCGCTGTTCGATGAAATTTTGCGCGGCCTGCGCATCGTGCACCAGTACAAGATGCTGCACCTGGACATCAAGCCGGCCAACGTGTTCATCACCAACGAGAACAAGGCGGTGCTGCTCGATTTTGGCGCCGCACGCGAGGTGCTGAGCAAAGAAGGCAACTTCATTCGGCCGATGTACACGCCTGGTTTTGCGGCGCCCGAGATGTACCGGCGCGACGGCACGCTGGGCCCCTGGACTGACATCTACGCGATTGGCGCATGCATTTACGCGTGCATGCAGGGCTACCCGCCGAATGATTCGCCGCAGCGCATCGAGAAAGACCGGCTGGCGCTGAGTTTGTCGCGCCTGCGCAGCGTGTACTCCGACAACCTGATCGAAGTGACCGAATGGTGCATGTCGCTTGACCCGCTGTCGCGGCCGCAAAGCGTGTTTTCGCTGCAGAAGGAACTCTCGCGCGAGACCGAGCGGCGCTACACCAAGTTGAGTTTCAGCGAGCGGCTGAAGCTGCAGATCGAAAACATCACCACCGGCACGAAGGCATGAGAGAGCGGTTTGCGGATGTTGATTGACCGGACCTTTACCTGATGCGTTTTTCCGTCTACCAGATCAGCCGCAAAGGCGGCCGCGACAAGAACGAAGACCGCATGGGCTATTGCTATACGCGGGATTGCGGCCTGTTCGCCTTGGCCGACGGCATGGGCGGGCACCCGGAGGGCGAAGTGGCGTCGCAGCTGGCGCTGCAGACGCTGGCGGCGATTTTTCAACGCGATGCTCGGCCGCAACTGGCCGACCCGCTGCGGTTTTTGCACGAGGCGTTGATGGCCGGCCACCACCAGCTGCTGCGCTACGCCACGCAGCGCGCGCTGACCGACACGCCACGCACCACCGTCGTGGCCTGCATCCTGCAAGGCGGCCAGGCCTACTGGGCGCATTGCGGCGATTCACGGCTGTACCTGGTGCGCGATGACAAGCTGATGGCCCGCACGCGCGACCATTCGTATTCGGAATTACAGCAGGGCGCGGCCACCCCGCCGGCGCTGCTGCGTGAGCGCCTCAACCGCAATGTGTTGTTCACCTGCCTGGGCAGCCCCGGCAAGCCGGTGATCGACACGACCGGCCCGCTGCAATTGCAAGGCGGTGACCGCCTGCTGCTGTGCTCCGACGGCCTGTGGGGCACCGTCAGCGACGCGGTCATCACCGAGCAGCTGTGCACGCGGCAAATTGCCGACGCCGTGCCCGAGCTGGTCGAGCAGGCGTTGCGCAACGGGGGGCCGAAGTGCGACAACGTTTCGGTCATGGCCATGGAATTCGAAGCCGCTGAGGACGGTGACGGCCGCGCCGGTATTTCTACCCAGTCACTGGGTGACGAGGTGTTCGCCTCAACCATTCAGGCCAGCATGGCCGGCACCGATGCGGCTGACGAGCTCGACGAGGCAGAGATCGAACGGTCGATCCGCGAAATCAACGAAGCCATCCGGCGTTCGTCGGAACACAAGAAAAACTGACAGGAGCTGCCCTCATGGGTTTTCAACGCACACAAGACCGTGCGGCAGGCGCGCTGCGCCCGGTCGTCATCACCCGCCACTACACGCGGTATGCCGAAGGCTCGGTGCTAGTCGAGTTCGGCAGCACGCGGGTGCTGTGCACCGCCTCGGTCGAAGACCGCGTGCCGCCGCACAAGCGGGGTTCCGGAGAAGGCTGGCTGACCGCCGAATACGGCATGCTGCCGCGCGCCACCCACACCCGCAGCGACCGCGAGGCGGCCAAGGGCAAGCAAAGCGGCCGCACGCAGGAAATCCAGCGCCTGATCGGCCGTTCGCTGCGCGCCGTTTTTGACCTGCACCTGCTCGGCGAGCGCACCATCGCGCTCGATTGCGACGTGATCCAGGCCGACGGCGGCACTCGCACCGCCGCCATCACCGGTGCTTTCGTGGCCGCGCATGACGCCGTGGGCACTTTGCTGGCGCAAGGCAAGCTCAGCGCTTCGCCGATCCGCGATGCGGTGGCCGCGGTGTCGGTCGGCATCGTGCAGGGCACGCCGTTGCTCGATCTGGAATACGTCGAAGACGCGGCGTGCGACACCGACATGAACGTGGTGATGACCGGCAGCGGTGGTTTCGTCGAAGTGCAGGGCACGGCCGAAGGCGCGGCGTTTTCCCGCTTCGAAATGGATGCGCTGCTGTCCCTGGCCGAAAGCGGCATCCGTGAGCTGCTGGCGGCGCAGACGCAGGCGCTGGCTTCATGACCTTGCGGCTGGTACTGGCGTCCAACAACGCGCACAAGCTGGCCGAACTCGGTGCGCTGTTGGCGCCGCTGGGCATCGCGCTGCAGGCGCAGGCGGCGTTGGGTGTGAGCGAAGCGCCCGAGCCGCACGCCACCTTCATCGAAAACGCATTGGCCAAGGCCCGCCACGCGGCGATGAGCAGCGGCTGTGCCGCCATTGCCGACGATTCAGGCCTGTGTGTCGATGCATTGAATGGCTTGCCGGGCGTGGCCTCGGCGCATTACGCCGAACCGGCGCCAGGCGATTGCAGCGCCGGCACAGACCGCGAAGCTCGCCGCCGTACGCAGGATGCGGCCAACAACCGCAAGCTGCTCAACGCGCTGCAAGGCGTTGCTGACCGGCGTGCGCACTACGTCTGCACGCTGGTGGCGTTGCGCGCAGCGGACGATCCACAGCCGCTGGTGGCCGTGGGCCGATGGGCCGGTGTGATTGCACCGCCGGCAGGCGACCAGGGCTTTGGCTACGACCCGCTGATGCACATGCCGGCGCTGAGCTGCAGCGTGGCGCAGTTGCCGCCCGACGTCAAAAACGCGCACAGCCATCGCGCCCAGGCGGCGCAGCAAATGGTGGCGTTGATGCGCGAGGTGTGGCGGCTTGGCTGACTTGCCGCCCGGCGCCAGCATGGCGGAACGCCTGGCGCATTGCATGCGGCCGGGCACTTTGAACCTGCCGGCCCTGCCGCCCTTGTCGTTGTACGTGCACCTGCCGTGGTGCCTGAAAAAGTGCCCTTATTGCGACTTCAATTCGCACGAACGCGCCGCTGCCGTGCCCGAGGCGGCCTACCTCGACGCGCTGATGCGCGACCTGGAAGCCGCGCTGCCCTTCATCTGGGGCCGGCGCGTTCACAGCATCTTCATCGGCGGCGGCACGCCCAGCCTGTTTTCACCCGCTGCCATCGACCGGCTGCTGGCCGACGTGCGCGCCCGCCTGCCGCTCGAGCCCGACTGTGAAATCACGCTCGAAGCCAACCCGGGCACCTTCGAGCGCGACCGCTTCCGCGCCTTTCGCGCCGCGGGGGTCACGCGCCTATCGGTCGGCGTGCAAAGTTTTGACGATTCCCGCCTGCACGCCTTGGGCCGGGTGCATGACGCGGCGCAGGCGGTGGCGGCTGTCGAAGAAGCACGCGCCGCGTTCGACACCTTCAACCTCGACCTGATGTACGCCTTACCCGGCCAAACGCTCGGCTGCTTCGCTGCCGACCTCGATCAGGCGCTCGCGCTGGCGCCGCCGCATCTGTCGATCTACCAGTTGACGCTGGAGCCGAATACTTTTTTCGCCAAACACCCGCCCGCCGGCCTGCCCGATGACGATGCCGCCGCCGACATGCTGGACTTGATCACCGCGCGCACCGCCGCCGCAGGGCTGGAACGCTACGAAGTATCGGCCTTCGCGCGCCCCGGCCACCGCTGTGCCCACAACTTGAATTACTGGCAATTTGGCGACTACCTCGGCATTGGCGCCGGTGCGCACAGCAAGTTGTCGTTTGCGCACCGGGTACGGCGCCAGGTGCGCATCCGCGACCCACAGCGCTACATGGTGGAGGCGCTCGCCGGCAACGCCTTGGCGCAGGACGACGAAGTGGCGCGTGCGCAGCTGCCGTTCGAATTCATGCTGAATGCCACGCGGCTGCGCGACGGTTTTGCGCTGACGCAATTCAGCGAGCGCACCGGCTTGCCGTTGTCGGCGCTGCAGGCCGGTCTCGACGAAGGACAACGCCAAGGCCTGATCGAAATGCAAGGGCAGGGTGCCGGCCAACACGTACGGCCAACGCCGCGGGGTTTTGATTTCCTCAACGACTTGCAGGCGCTGTTTTTGACGCCCGTGGCGGCGCGGCGCAGCTGAAGCGGCGCTCGCTGCCTTTACACGCGCGACAGCGCCGCCCCCGCGCTGCTGCGCAGCCGCTCGATCAGCCGCGTGCCGATCTGCATCAGCGGCAACACCTCGTGCGCCGCGCCAGCGGCAATCGCTTCGCGCGGCATGCCGAAGACGACGCAGCTGGCTTCGTCCTGCACGATGTTGTAGCTGCCGGCGTCGCGCATGTCCTTCATCGCGGTGGCGCCGTCAGCGCCCATGCCGGTCAGCATCACGCCCACGCCGTTGGGCCCGGCTACGCGCGCGGCTGACTTGAACAGCACCTCGACTGACGGCATGTGCCGGTTGACCGGGTCGCCGGCCTGCACGCGGGCGATGTAGTTGGCGCCGCTGCGCTCGATGCTCAAGTGCGTGCCGCCGGGCGCCAGGTAGCCGTGGCCGGGCAGAATGCGTTCGCCGTCGCGTGCCTCCGCCACGTGGATGCGGCACAGGCTGTCAAGCCGTGCCGCATAGCTTTTGGTGAAGCCGGGCGGCATGTGCTGCGTGATGAGAACCGCTGGAAAGTCCGGCGGCAGCTGCATCAGCACTTCCTTGGTCGCTTCGGTGCCGCCCGTGGAGGCGCCGATGAAGATCATTTTTTCAGTGCTCAGCCGGCCCATGGCGGCGGGCGCGGCGACGGGCTGTGCGGGTTTTGCGCCTGCCGTTGCAACCGTCGCTGCCGGCCGCCGCAGCCGCGCCTGGGCGGCAATACGGACTTTGTCCGTGATGTCGCGCGCCAGCAGCTGCAACCCGTCGGCCACGCCGATCTTCGGCTTGGCGACAAAATCAATGGCGCCGAGCTCCAAGGCGCGTAGCGTCACGTCCGCGCCGCGTTCCGTCAAGGTCGACACCATGACGACCGGCATCGGGCGCAGCCGCATCAGGCGACCGAGGAATTCCAGCCCGTCCATGCGCGGCATTTCGACGTCCAGCGTGATCACATCGGGGTTGAGTTCGCGGATCATCTCGCGTGCCACCAGCGGGTCGGCGGCGGCGCCCACGCATTCCATGTCGGGTTGGCGGTTGATGATTTCGCCCAGCAGGCCGCGCACCAGCGCGGAGTCATCGACCACCACCACACGTATCTTGGCCATCGTCATCCGTCCTTCAGGAAAAAATTGTTTCGTCAGAAAAGGTCAACTGAGCCGCCGCTGCTGCTGGCACCGGCGCGCAGTGCGGCTGCTTTGTCTTGGGCGAGCACGGTATCGGCATGCGCGGGCGCCAGCCGCTTGACCATCGCCTTGCCACTGGCCGGCAGGAAGCACACCTTGCGGGGGTAGATCTCCAGCACGTCTTTCGAGACCACGGGAATGCGCTCGGTTTGCAGGTACTGCATCACGAAGGCGGTGTTGCGTTCGCCGACGTTCATCGTGTTCATGCCGTTGATGATTTGGCCGCCGCCGAATACTTTTGCTTCGAGCGTCATGCGATTGGCGCCGCGCTTGAGCAGCTCATTGATCAACTGTTCCATCGCGAATGAACCGTAACGGCCCGAGTCGCCGCCGCCATCGGGCAGCATGAAGTGGTTCATGCCGCCCACACGCGCCTGGCGGTCCCAAATGCAGGCGGCGATGCACGAGCCCAGCGTCGTCAGGATGGCGATGTCTTCGTTGTCGACGTAGTACTCGCCGGGCAGCACTTTGACGGCCTCGCTGCGGAAGTTGGCGTCATAGAAAAAGAACGAGGCCTGGCCAGGGCGTGCTGGCTGTGCCCGCAGCCGCTCGAGGCGCGAGCCGGCCGCGGCTGGTTTGATCGAGACACGCGGCGGCCCGGGCGGGTAGGAGGAGTGGGCGGCAGTGGCGGTCATCACCATGGTCAGACTTTCTCGTAAATGGTCTTGCCGCGCAGGCGAAACCATTGGCGCGCAGCGCTGAAATTTTCGGAGTGGCCGACATACAGCAGCCCGCGCGGCTTCATCGCCGCATGAATGCGCTCCAGCACTTGCAGCTGCGTGGCGGCGTCGAAATAAATCATCACGTTGCGGCAGAACACCACATCGAACGGCTCGCCCAGCGCCCAGCGCGGCGCCATCAGGTTGTGCGCCCGGAATTCGATCATCCGCGCCAAGTCAGGCTTGACGCGAATGAAGCCGCTTTGCGCGCCCTTGCCGCGCAGAAAGTGCTGCCGCAGGCGCTCGGGTGACAGGCCGCGCGCATCGGCGGCATATACGCCACGTTCGGCGGTGGCCAGCACCTTGGTGTCGATGTCGCTGGCGATGATGCGCACCGCCGCCGTTGCCCCCAGGCTTTCGGCTACCGTCATCGCGAGTGTGTAAGGCTCCTCACCGGTTGACGCGGCGCTGCACCAGATCCGCAACGGCGTGGCGCCGCCCGCGGCGCCGGCCAGTACGCGCAGGTCGGCGGCCAATGCGGTGAAGTGGTGGTCTTCACGAAAGAAAGCCGTCAGGTTGGTCGTCAGGCAGTTGATGAATTCCTGCCATTCATCGTCGCCAGCGCCGGCTTCCAGCCACTGCAGGTACGCGGTAAACGAGGTGTGGCGCGTTTCGCGCAGCCGGCGCGACAGCCGGCTGTACACCATGGCCTGTTTGGCGTCGCCCAGGTTGATGCCGGCGCGCTGGTAGATCAGCTTGCGCACGCGGTCGAAATCGGCCGCACTGAAAGCCATTTCAGGCGGTGCAGAGGCGGCGCAAGAGGCAGAAAGAACAGCGGCAGGCATGAATGCAAGGCTCCGGCAGGATCGTAAAACAGGCGCATTCGGTGCTGCGCAAGGCTGGGCGCGCAGCATCGAGACACCAACCTGCGTTTTATCGGTGCAGGTGCCCATCACTTGAACCTTGAAACAGCAGTTGACCGCTCATATCCGCTTGCAACGTTCCGTGCCTGCTCACTTTTTCGTCCACGGCCATGCTCACCTCATGGGTGACAACGCTACGCACCTGAGCGGGCCGCGCTGCGGCGTGCTGGCGGCGTTGTTCCTTCTTGCGGACATGAGCCCGCTGGGCCGCCATCGGCCTGAGGCCGATGGCCTGCTGCAGGCGACAGACAGTCCGCAGGGACTGTCTGTGTCCGGCATCAGTCCCAAGGGCGAATACCGAAGTGCGGAGCACGAAGGAACACCCGTGACCCCGCCGCGTCGTCACGCCTTGCCAACACACCGCATCACAGCCCGTTCAGGTGCGTTCAACTGCCATTTCTAGGGTGACACAATCCACCGCATGTTCACCGGCATCATCACCGGCGTCGGCCACATCGCCGCAACGCAGCCGCTCGGCGCCGACGCGAGCTTCGGGCAACGGCTCAGCGTGTCGACGCCCGCCGGCTACCTCAATGACGTGCAGCTGGGTGACAGCATCGCCATTGACGGCGCCTGCATGACGGTGACGGCATTTGACGCCACTGCAGCGCATTTCAGCGTCGACGTGTCAGCCGAGAGCCATTCCAAAACTGCAGCGCTGGACATTGGCGCCGCCGTCAACCTCGAAAAAGCCCTGCGCGCCCACGATCGCCTGGGCGGCCACCTGGTGACCGGGCACGTCGACGGCGTGGGCGAAGTGACGCACTTTGCAGCGGTCGGCGAATCGTGGGGGCTGCGCATTGCGGCGCCGCGCGCGCTGGCCAAATTCCTGGCCGTCAAAGGCTCGGTGACGGTCAATGGCGTGAGCTTGACGGTCAATGCGGTTCGCGACAATGCGCAGGTTTGTGAAATTGCCGTTAACTTGATCCCGCATACCTTGACGAATACCTCACTGAGCTACTTGGTCGTGGGCCGGCACGTGAACCTGGAAATTGATTTGATTGCGCGTTATGTAGAGCGCATGGTGAACAACTGACTTGAGACGAAATAAGTCAAATATATACATTAGGCCTTCCGGCGAAAAACTGCCTTCCTATTTCACTTATTTCACAAAGGTTCATTGCCAATCTTTTCAGGGTGATATTGGCGGCCAGACACTCGGCTGCTTCATCGGTAATTTCATTCATTGATAAATCAAGCTCTTCGAGTACCTCATTCAAAGCCAGCTTCTTCATGCCCTCAAAATCAATTTCATTGCAAGCGACATTCAGCCTCTTGATTGAAGAACTTGACGATAAATGAGACGCACCCAAATCGCCAATTGAATTTCCCTGAAGAACCAGCTCAACAAGCTTCTTCTTTTTAGCAAGGTGTTTAGCGCCCTCGTCACCAATTGAGCAGGCAAACAATATAAGCGATTCAATCGTCTCGTTGAGAGCCAAATGTTCCGCACCTTCATTTCCTATATTGTTGGCGCTCAGTTCCATCCATTTGAAAAAGCAGTTTTCAGCCAAATACTTGACGCCTTTTTCTGTAATACCCGCATTGCGCAATCTGAGCCTTTTGATGCTATTGCTCAAAGCGATTGCTTCAGCACCTTCGTCTCCAATCATGTTTTCTGACAAATCGAGGGATTCAAGCGTCGTGTTCGATGCCAAGTGACGAGCCCCTACAGGGCTTATATTCGCTTTTGTCAAAGCGAGATTTTTAATTGTCTTGTTATCTGCCAGAAATTCGGTTTCCGCTTCTCCTATTAAATATCCGTCTATTGCCAAATTTTTCAAATTCGGTAGCCGATTTAAGTTTTCCAATTGAACGAGTTTCAATTTTGGCCGAATTTCAGCTGGAAACCCTCTTTCAAAATATTGGTGAATTGTTAGCTTTTCCAATGAAGCCGGCAGCAATGCCCAGTCAACCTTACTGAAATCACCATTCACTAAAGTCACATTTTTTATACCCCCTTTTTTATATGCTTTGACGGCCTCCTGTAGTTCGTCTTCTGTTCGGACGATCAAATCTTGAACCACCTCGGCACCAATGTCCGCCGCCGCTTTGCTGACCTGACGAAACGTCTTCAAATTTTCTAAATCCATTTTTTTTGTGATTTCAAACCACAATTCTTCCCTTACAACAGGAAGCGCTGTTTTTTGAGCGCTGGGGATATCGGCACGAAGAAAAGAAGAAGCTGCAGAAGATGAAGCCACTGAGCGCCTTGCCGGCAATGATTCATCATCACTTGACTTAACTTTTTTGCCTTTTCTATCGTTGATTTCAACTTCCTGGCGGCCGTTGGAACCAGACCCGTGAGAATTCAAGGAAGAACTGGAAGACGATCGATAAATAGACATTTATTCCACCCCTATTTTGCAAATACTTTATTTGCAAAAAACTTATTTTTGTCCTTGGACCCGAAGCGAAATCCATTTTTGCGAAACAAAAAACAAATTTTTAAACCGGTCTTGCCAAGCAAGCCATATCAGCGGCCCCTGTTTTTCCGCCACCTACAATCGCTGGATGGCGCTGTCCCCCATTCCTGAACTGATCGCCGAGCTGGCCGCGGGGCGGATGGTGATCCTCGTTGACGAGGAAGACCGTGAAAACGAGGGCGATCTGGTGTTCGCTGCTGACCATGTCACGCCCGAGGCCATCAACTTCATGGCCCGCTTCGGC
>JANXMO010000165.1 GCA_025354615.1 Burkholderiales bacterium
GTTCCCTACTTCCAGCCGATTCGCAACCAGGGCCCGCGCGGCACCTGCGTCAGCTTCACGCTGAGCGCGCTCAACGAGTACATCGTGCGGCGAAAAGGCCTGGTGCGTGACCTGTCGGAGCAGCACCTGTACTACGAAACCAAGCTGATCGACGGCGCCGCGGCGAGCTGCGGCACCTGGCAATCCAAGGGCGTGACCGTGCTGTCGTCGCGCGGGCAGTGCCGCGAAGCGGTCTGGCCTTACCTCAGCGCACCGCCATGCAACAACCATGGCGCGCGCCCCGCAGCCGCCCGGCCAGACGCACTGCCTTACCGTTTGACGACGCTGGCCGTGCCAACCCGCAATGTGCTGGCCTACAAGACGCAGATGTCCAAGCAACGGCCGGTGACACTGTCGATCCCGGTCTACAACAGCTGGTACCAGTCGGCCGCCACACGGCAAACCGGGCGCATCACGATGCGCATCGGCAATGAAGCCTCGATTGGCGGACATGCGGTGATTCTGGTCGGCTACGTCGACACACCCACCAGCCCGGGCGGTGGCTACTTCATCGTGCGCAACAGCTGGGGCACGGCCGCTTTCGGTTCGGCCAGCCCGTTTGGCGCGGGTTACGGCACCATTCCCTACAAGTACATCACCAACGATGCCTGGGAAGCCTTTACCGCCGCGGTGCCCGGCATCAACAGCGCCGAAGACACCGATGAAGACGCCGCCGACAACAACAATACCGACGACACCGCCGGTGATTCGACAGTGACGATCCAGGTCGGGCCGAACGTGAAAATCACGATCGCGGCACAGTAAAAGAAATCCGCCGGGCGCGGGACGAAACCTATCCCGCGCCCGGCGCAGCCACCGCTCAAGCCGTCAACAGCTCGTTGACGCGCTGCACATAAGAAGCGGGGTCTTCGAGCTGCCCGCCTTCGGCCAGCACCGCTTGGTCAAACAAGATGTGAGCCAGCACGTCGAAATGCGCGCTGGATTCCAGCCGCTTGACCAGCGCATGCTCGGCATTCACTTCCAGAATCGGCTGGGCTTTGGGCGCCGTCTGGCCAGCCTGCTTCAACAGGCGCGCCAGATGGCCGCTCATGTCGCCTTCGCCCACCACCAGACAGGCCGGCGAGTCGACCAACCGGGTGGTCAGGCGCACGTCTTTGGCGCGGTCTTTCAATGCTTCTTTCAAGCGGTCGAGCACGGGCTTGAACGCGGTTTCGGCTTCTTCGATCTGTTTTTTCTCGGCTTCGTCCTGCAGCTTGCCGAGGTCGATCGAGCCCTTGGCCACGCTTTGCAGCGGCTTGCCGTCGAATTCATACAGATGACTGAGCATCCATTCGTCGACGCGGTCGACCAGCAGCAGCACTTCAATGCCCTTCTTGCGGAAAATCTCCAACTGCGGGCTGCTCTTGGCGGCGGCCAAGCTGTCAGCGGTGATGTAGAAAACCGCTTCCTGCCCTTCCTTCATGCGGCTTGCGTATTGCGCCAGCGACACGCCGTCGTCCGCCTGCGTTGACGCAAAACGCAGCAGCTTGGCCAGCCGCTCTTGGTTGGCAAAGTCTTCGCCAACGCCTTCTTTCAACACCGCGCCAAAGTCTTTCCAGAACGCCGCGTACTTGGCGCGCTCGGCTTCATCTTCGCTGTCGGCCAACGCTTCGAGCATGCCCAGCACGCGCTTGGTCGAACCCTCGCGAATTGCCTTCACGTCGCGGCTTTCCTGCAGCAGCTCACGGCTGACGTTCAGCGGCAGGTCGGCACTGTCGATCACGCCTTTGACGAAGCGCAAATACACCGGCATCAACGCCTCGGCGTCGTCCATGATGAACACGCGCTTGACGTACAGCTTCACGCCGCCGCGCTTGTCACGGTTCCACAAATCGAACGGCGCTTTGGCCGGGATGTAGAGCAGCTGCGTGTACTCGCTGCGGCCCTCGACGCGGTTGTGCGTGTAGGCCAGCGGCGCTTCGGTGTCGTAGCTCAGCTGCTTGTAGAACTCGTCGTACTGTTCCGGCGTGATGTCGCTTTTACTTCGCGCCCACAGTGCTGCCGCCTTGTTGACCGGCGCCCATTCTTCGCGCGTGACCTGCTTTTGCGCTTCGGCGTCCCATTCTTCCTTCTGCATCAGGATGGGAAGCGACACGTGGTCCGAGTACTTGCTGATGATGGATTTCAGCTTCCACGCGTTCAAGAACTCCTCTTCACCCTCGCGCAGGTGCAGCGTGATGTTGGTGCCGCGCGTGGGCTTGGTAATGGGCTCGACTTCAAAATCGCCACTGCCTTCGGACGTCCAGCGCACACCGGCTTCGGCTGGCACGCCGGCGCGGCGCGTTTCGACGGTGATGCGGTCGGCCACGATGAAGCCGCTGTAGAAGCCGACACCGAACTGGCCGATCAATTGCGCATCCTTTTTCTGGTCGCCTTCCAGCCGTGCCATGAACTCGCGCGTGCCGCTCTTGGCAATCGTGCCCAGGTTGGCGACCGCCTCGTCAGCGCTCATGCCAATGCCGTTGTCGCTGATGGTCAGCGTTTTGTTTTCCGCATCAAAGCTCACCCGCACTTCCAAGTTCGGCGCGTCTTCCCACAGCGCGGCGTCGTTCAATGCCTCGAAGCGCAGCTTGTCGCAGGCGTCAGACGCATTCGAGACCAGCTCGCGCAAAAAGATTTCTTTGTTCGAATACAGCGAGTGGGTGACGAGATGCAGGATCTGCTTGACTTCGGCCTGGAAGGAAAGGGTTTGTTTGCTCATGGTTGGTAAATGAATCCATCAAAAAACGGGTAAGGGCCCATGCGGGCCGGTGCATCGATTTTGAACGCCGAAACGGCAAGCGCAAATGGCAGGCCGCCGCAACAAAAGCGACTCATATATGCAGTGGCCTGACCGGTTTTTCAAGTCAAGCGTCCCCGCTGCGCAGCCGTCTTTTCCAGCGCGCGGCGGCGCTCTGCCCGGGCAAGCAGGGCGCTGGCCAGGGCCACGGCAAGCGCCACCACGGTAACCGTCACCGCCGCCACCGCGTTCACGCTCGGGTTCAACCCCAAACGCGCGCGAGAAAAAATCACCAGCGGCATGGGCGTGGCACCCGGGCCGCCGAGAAAGGCCGATAGCACCACGTCATCGAGTGACAGCGTGAAGGTCAACAGCCAGGCCGACACCAGGGCGGGGGCGATCAACGGCAGCGTTACCAGCGCGAAGACCTGCCACGGCCGCGCGCCCAAATCGAGGGCAGCTTCTTCGAGTTGCGGGTTGAGATCGTTCAGCCGCGCTTGCACCACCACCGTGGCGTAGGCCATACCCAGCAGCACGTGGCCCAGCCACAGCGTGGCCATGCCGCGCTGCGGAAAGCCGAAAGCGCGTTGCACGGAAACCAGCAACAGCAGCAGCGACAAGCCGATGATGACTTCGGGCATGACCAGCGGCGCACTGACCATGCCGGCGAACAGCGTGCGGCCGGTGAAGTGGCGGTAGCGGCTCAAGGCCACCGCGGCCAGTGTGCCCAGCACGACCGATGCACAGGCGCACAAAAAGGCCACCCGCAGGCTCAGCCACAGGCCGTCGAGCAGCTCGGTGTCATCGGCCAGCGCAACGTACCACTTCAACGTGAAGCCGCGCCACACGTTGGCCACTGGCGAATCGTTGAAGGAATAAACGATCAGCGCGACGATCGGCAAGTAAAGAAACGCATAGCCTGCCGCCAGCCACAACTTGGAAAAACCCCGCGCAACAGATGGGCTGAACCAGGCCCTGCCGCTCATCACCGCCGCCCCCGTTGTTGCATCTGGTAGCGGTTGAAGAAAACCAGCGGCAGCAAGATCAGCAGCACCATCAGCACGGCCACGGCCGCCGCCATTGGCCAGTCGTTGTTGCTGAAAAATTCGTCCCACAACACGCGGCCGATCATCAAGGTTTGCGGGCCGCCCAGCAGCTCGGGAATGACAAACTCGCCAACGCACGGAATGAAAACCAGCAAGCTGCCCGCCACGATGCCCGCGCGCGACAGCGGCACGGTGACGCGCCAGAACGCCACCCACGGCGTGGCGCCCAGGTCGCCAGCCGCTTCGAGCAGGCGCAAATCCAGCCGGGCCAAGTTGCCATACAGCGGCAGCACCATGAACGGCAAATAGGTGTAGACCATGCCCACCAGCAGCGAAAATGCGGTGTTCATGTACTTGCCCGGCGCGGCAATGGCGCCAGCGGCCAGCAGCCAGCTGTCAGCGCCCAGGGCGTTCAGGGCCTCGGCCAGCAAACCCTGTTCGCTCAACAGGCCTTTCCAGGCGTAGACACGCAGCAAGAACGACGTCCAGAACGGCAGCACCACCAGCATCAACAGCAAGGGCTGCCAGCGCGCCGCAGCACGCGCCATGAAGTAGGCGAACGGGTAACCGATGAACAGGCACAGCCCGGTCGTCATCGCCGCATATTTGAGGCTGGACAGATAGGTCTTCAAATACAGCGCGTCCTGCAACACGAACAGGTAATTGCTGAATTTCAGGCTGATTTGCAGCAACCCGTCATGCAGGCTCACCAGGTCTTTGAAGACAACGGTTTCCATCTCGGAAACCGAAATTTTCAGCACGATCAAAAACGGCAACAGAAAGAAGGCGAACAGCCACAGCGCTGGAATGCCGATGACGGCCGTGCGCCCGCCGGGGCGCCACGAAGTCAGCGGCTTCATGCGGTCAAGACCACTGGCGCGCTGGGCGGCCAATGTGCCCAGGCCTCGTCGCCCCGTTTCAAAGGCCGCGCCGGGTGGCGCTCAGTGTTGCTCTGGCTGATACGCAGCACCGCCCCGCTGGTCAATCCTAGGTGATACGTTGTGAAACTGCCGACATACGACAGCGCCTGGACGTGCCCGCGCACGCAGTTGCGTCCGCCAGCGGCAAGTTCAGCAGGCGGTTCGCGCTGCAAGGTGATTTTTTCCGGCCGCAGCGCCACGCTGACCTGCATGCCGCGTGTGCCGGTGATGCCGTGGCCCACATAGCAGCTGCAATCGGCGCAATCAACCACCACATGGTCAGCTTCGTCTTCCACCAGCCGGCCATCCATCAAATTGACATTGCCGATGAAGCCGGCCACGAAGCGGTTGGCAGGTGTTTCATAGAGCTCCGCCGGCGCCCCGACCTGCAACACACGGCCTTCGCTCATCACCGCAATGCGGCGGGCCATGGTCATGGCCTCGTCCTGGTCGTGGGTGACCATGACACAGGTCACGCCCACCTCTTCGATGATGCGCACCAGCTCCATTTGCGTTTGCTCGCGCAGCTTTTTGTCGAGAGCGCCCAGGGGTTCGTCGAGCAGCAGCAGCCGGGGGCACTTGGCCAGGCTGCGCGCCAGTGCCACGCGCTGCTGCTGGCCACCGGACAACTGATGCGGCTTGCGTTTTTCGTAGCCCGACAACTGCACCAGCGCCAGCATGGCGCCCACGCGCTCGGCCACCTGGGCGGCCGGCAAGCCATCGCGCTTGAGGCCGAAGGCGATGTTGTCGCTGACCGTCAGGTGCGGAAACAGCGCATAGCTTTGAAACATCATGTTGACCGGGCGCTCGTACGGCGGCAGCTTCGCCATGTCGCGCCCTTCCAGCAGAATGCGCCCGGCCGTGGGCGTCTCAAAGCCGGCCAGCAAACGCAGCAGCGTCGTTTTGCCGCAGCCTGACGAACCCAGCAGCGCAAAGATTTCGCCACGGGCAATGTCGATGCTGACTCGGTCGACGGCCGGGACACCGGTGCCGAAGTCTTTCACCACCGCCTGAATTTGCAGAAAACCGTCACGCATGGCGGATCGGTTTGCATCGCGGACGCGGCACGGCGCAGCGGGTTTCCACGCGGAGTGGTTGTTGCATTGAACAGTCCGGTTGGCTGCAGAAAAATGCGGCAGTCTAACCAGCCTCACCAAGACGAAGGCCGCGCCGGCACGGCTTGCTTGCGAGAATCGGCCTTCACTGCCTTCGGGCGGCCTTTGCTGGCTTTTGCCGCCACAGCTTTCCATGTCGCTTCTTTTCAATGCCAGCACTCACTCCCGCTTGCACGCGGCCCATCGGCTTGCCGCCGTGTTGTTGCTGGGGTTCGCCTCGGGCTTGCCGCTGGCGTTGACCGGTCAGGCGATGCAAGCGTGGCTGAGCGCCGAAAACGTCGACTTGGCAACGATCGGTTTTCTGAGCCTGGTCGGTTTGCCCTACACCTTCAAATTTTTGTGGGCCCCGCTGCTTGACCGCTTTGAAGTGCCGTGGCTGGGCCGCCGCCGCGGCTGGCTGGTGCTGACGCAGCTGGCGCTGGCCGCTGCGTTGGTGTGCCTGGCCAGCACGCCGCCGGCAGACGCCTTGCGCGTGTTCGCCCTGCTGGCAGTGCTGGTGGCTTTCGTCGCCGCCTCGCAGGACGTGGTGATCGACGCCTACCGCACCGACTTGTTGGCCGCCGCTGAGCGCGGGCTGGGCTCGTCGTTGAATGTGCTGGGCTACCGGCTGGCGATGGTGTTGTCGGGCGGCGTGGCCTTGATCTGGGTCGACCCCTCCAATCAGGACGCCTGGACATGGCCGCAGGTCTACCGCTGCATGGCCGGTTTGATGACGGGGGCGGCGGCCTTGTCGGCCTTTGCACTGCCGCGCCTGCCGGCAGTTGATGCGCCCCGTGTCGCGGCGCGGCGCGACCTGCTGGGCTTCAGCGCCGTGCTGGCCGCCGTGGCGATCGGGTTCTTGCTGAGCGAGCGGTTTGCGTTGCCACTGGCGCGTGGGTTGCTGTCGCCTTGGCTGGCGGAAAACGGCGCGCCGCCTGTGGCCGGCTCACTGGCAGCGCGCTGGACAGATTTGTTGGCGCTCATGCTGGGCCTGGCTTTCACCTTGCCGCTGGCTGCTTGGGCGGCGCGCATGGCCCGCTTCGAAACCCTGTTGGGCGGCCTGCGCAATTACTTTGTTCAACCCGGTGCTGCAGCCTTCCTGGCATTTATCGTGCTATACAAGTTGGGCGACGCGTTTGCCGGCTCGCTGATGACGCCGTTCTTGCTGAAAGCCATGGCCTATGGCAGCGCCGAAGTCGGTGTCGTCAACAAAATCATCGGACTGTGGCTGACACTGGGCGGCGCGCTGCTCGGCGGCCTGTTGATGCTGCGGCTGGGTTTGTGGCGCGCCTTGCTGCTGTTTGGCGTTTTGCAGTTGCTGAGCAATCTTGGCTTTTGGTGGCTGGCCGTCAACGGCAAAGGCTTGTTGCCTGGGCTGACGTTGCCACCGTTTGACTGGGGCTTCGTGAAACTGGCGCAGGCCACGCCAGTCGACGGTGGCCTGCTGTTGGTGGTGGCCTGCGAAAATCTGAGCGGCGGCATGGGCACGGCGGCTTTCGTCGCCTTTTTGATGAGCTTGTGCAACCAGCGTTTCACTGCCACGCAATACGCGTTGCTGTCGGCCTTTGCCTCGATTGGCCGCGTGTGGGTGGGGCCCGTGGCCGGTGTGGTGGTTGAGTCCGTTGGCTGGCCGGTGTTTTTTCTCATTTCGATGGTGATGGCATTGCCTGCGTTGGTCTTGTTGTGGTGGCTGCGCAGCGCGGTGCGGGCGCTGGAAGTTGATCTTCGCGCGGTACCAGTGGACGATTGAAAGCGGTGGCTTCCATTCGTATGCGTCTTTTCTTCTGATGGCTTTTTTCTATGACTTCTGCATTGACTGTTTGCGCCGCTTTGCCGACCACCGCGCTGTTTTTGCCGTCTCATTGCACCTGCTGGTGTGCCCAGCCGCGCCGGCGGCTGTTCAGTGCCGCGCTGTTGGCTGGCGCTGGTGCTTTGGCTTTGCCGGCCTGGGCGCGTGACGGTGTGTCGGTCGGTGAACGCTCTGCCCTGTCCAGCCTGGTGCCGGCCGAGCAAATTGAAGCCCAGGCGGCGCAGCAGTACCGGGAACTGCTGCAGCAGGCCGCGCAGCAGCGCGCGCTCGCACCTGCCAACCATCCGCAGGTGGTTCGGCTGCGGGCGATTGCCGAGCGCCTGATTCCGTTTGCCAACACGCCCAACCTTAAAAGCACGCCGCGCGCCGCCCGCTGGAATTGGGAGGTCAACCTGCTGGGCAGCCCGCAAATCAACGCCTTTTGCATGCCAGGCGGCAAAATCGCTTTCTATTACGGCATTCTTGAAAAACTGCGCCTCAACGACGACGAAGTGGCCATGGTGATGGGCCATGAAATTGCCCACGCCCTGCGCGAACATGCGCGTGAACGGGTCGGCAAAACCACTGCCACTCGGGGCGCTATTGAAATTGGTTCGGCCTTGCTCGGCCTGGGCACCTTGGGCCGCACCGTAGCGGGCGGCGTGGGCAATTTGTTGACGCTGAAGTTCGGCCGCGATGATGAGTCAGAAGCGGACAAAATCGGCCTTGATCTCTCCGCCCGCGCCGGCTACAACCCGCACGCCGGCATCAGCCTGTGGGAGAAGATGGCCGCGGCCAACAAAGGCGCGCCGCCGCAATGGCTGTCAACACACCCGACCGGCAACACCCGCATCAAAGACATCAACGCCAACTTGCCGGATGTTGAAGGCTTGTATGCACGGGCCGACAAACCGGCTCAACACTTTCAGGCGCCGGCCTTGAAAGCCCGCCCTGCTCTCGCTGAAGACAATTGAGATGCCGCCACGCTCGAGTGCGAGTGCGAGTAAATCAATCCTCATCACTTCACCAACGTGCCGGCAACTCCGGTGCAAGCACCCAACCGGTGCCACTGGCTTGAAGATAGCCGCCGGTGACCAGGTCTTTTACCAGCCGGCTGACCATCTCCCGAGAGCAACCCACACGCGCCGCGATGTCCGCATGGGTCAGCCGCCGCTCGATCAACCGCGAGCCATCAGCACACTGAACCGCCAATTCGTTGAACAGCTGCACCACGCGGCCGTAAACGTCC
>JANXMO010000181.1 GCA_025354615.1 Burkholderiales bacterium
GCATGACCTGATGGGCGCTGAAAAAGTGGCCCGCGCGTTTGAGAAAGGCACGATCGAAGTCGCGCCCCTGGCTTTCATGCGCGGCCGCACCTTGAACCACGCCTTTGTCATCCTCGACGAGTCACAGAACACGACGCCCGAGCAGATGAAGATGTTCTTGACGCGCATCGGCTTCGGCAGCAAGTGTGTGGTCACCGGTGACGTCAGCCAGATCGATCTGCCACGCGGCCAGCTCAGCGGCTTGATCGACGCGGAGCGCGTGCTGCGCCGCGTGCCTGGCATCGCCACCACGCGCTTCACATCGGTAGACGTGGTGCGCCACCCGCTGGTGGCGCGAATCGTTGATGCCTACGACGCCGCTTTGCGCGTTGATGCTGCATGACTTGTGCCGTGAGCCGCGCAGCGCGGCCGGCTTTGGCGTTGTCACTGCAGTTCGCCTTAGGCGGCATGGCGGCGGCGCACCGCACGGTGCTGCCGCGGCATGCAGTGGCGCGCTGGGTTCGTGCCGCATTGCAGTTGCCAGCTGAAATCACCGTGCGCATCGTGAACACCGAAGAGGCACAGACGTTGAACCGCGATTTCCGCGGCATCGACCACGCCACCAATGTGCTGACCTTCGACTACTGCCACGCCCCCATCGTGCAGGCCGACCTGGTGCTGTGTGCCGACGTGGTGGCCGCTGAGGCGCTGGCGCAGGGGCTGGCGCTGCCGGCGCATTACGCGCATTTGCTGGTGCACGGCGCCTTGCATGCGCAAGGCCATGACCATCAGACCGACGAGGAAGCGGAATGCATGGAGGCGCTCGAAACCCAAGTATTGGGCACGCTGGGCTTTGCCGATCCGTACGGCTCAAGACCGTTTGAAGTCACAAAATGAAGACCAGACTTCACGCAGTTCGGGTGTTTCCTTGCTGTGTGCCAAATTGAAAATCGTTTGTTGGTCGATGCCCGTGTTGTACAGATTGATGCGGTGCAAGCTTTTCAGCTGTTGCAACAACGGTGCGCTCGCGTTGCCCAGCGGGTTGTGAGACACATCCAAAGACCGCAGCGAGGGCAGTTCAGCCAGCGCTGCAACGGACAGCGGCCCCAGCGCGTCATTCTTTCTCAGCGACAGGTGCTTCAAGTCAGGTAGCGTGCTCAGCGCGCGGATGCATTCGGCAGCAGTGGCATCTCTGGCCTGGGCGCTTGCCAAATGCCTCAGCCGACAACCGCTGATGTCGAGCGACCTGAGCGTTTCGACTTTCCCCAGCGTTTCAAAGGCATGCAAAGCGCTCATCTCATCCAGGTCACCCGTTTTATTCAATACCACGCGCTGCAGCGGAGCGTTGATTTCGGGCCACACATTTGCTGCCCCGTGTAGAAACAGCGGGTTCTCGCTGATGTCGAATACTTTCAACGCCTTTGCCT
>JANXMO010000247.1 GCA_025354615.1 Burkholderiales bacterium
AGCTGCTGTTTGACAACGTCGTACGACGGCATCTTTCCAGCCTGACGACACAGGTTGTGGGGTTTCGCTATTTCAATGTTTATGGGCCGCGTGAACAGCATAAAGGCCGTATGGCATCTGTTGCCTTTCACCATTTCAACCAGTTTCGAAACAACGGCCAAGTTCAACTTTTTGGCGACTATGACGGGTATGCCGCCGGCCAGCAGTCGCGCGACTTCATTTCCGTCGATGACGTGGTTGCGGTCAACCTTTGGTTCTTGCAGCGGCCACCGCATCGTGGCATCTACAACCTGGGCAGCGGTCGAGCCCAACCCTTCAACGACGTGGCCGTGGCGGCGGTCAATGCTGTTCGCGTCAAACAAGGCGAACCGGCCTTGCCACTAGAGGGGTTGATTGGGAAAGGCCTTATCGGCTACATCCCATTTCCACAGGCACTGGTCGGCAAATATCAGTGCTACACGCAAGCTGACTTGACACGACTGCGCCAAACAGGATGTGATCACCAATTTGTTGACGTTGCCACGGGTGTTCAAAAATATGTCGATTGGCTTTCGCTACAGTAGTGCCGGCTGCAACAAAAATGGCAATCTTGGATGCAGCGAATTTTCAACTGACGTAGCGAAGTGCAGAGCTTTTGACGCTTGTTGTGTTGCGTTCAAGGCGGCAGTCGTATGCACTTTGTAAAACAACTGACTCATTTACTTAGGAAACTTATGTTCAAGAAAATTTTTGCTCTCTTCCTCGCTTTGTTTGCGGCACTCTCATTTGCATCCGTCGATGTGAACAAAGCAAGCCAAGCTGAACTTGAAAGTGTCAAAGGAATCGGCCCATCCATCTCCGAGAAAATCGTTGGTGAACGCAACAAGGCACCTTTCAAAGACTGGAACGACATGGTGGACCGAGTAGGAGGCGTGGGCCCCGGCAATGCCGCCAAGTTTTCTGCCCAAGGTCTGACGGTCAACGGTGCAACGTTCAGCGGCACTGCGTCGCCGTCGGGCACAGTTGCCAAAGGCAGCGCGGGCCGGAAAAAAGCGGCTGCCTCAGTTCCTGTGGAGGCAAGCGCCGAAAGCATCAACGCAGCTGACGGCGCTTCTTCCGCCAGCAGGAAATCAAAAGTAAGTCAGAAGGGGGCTGTTGTGAAAGAGGAGAGGAAAGCCGGAAAAGCTTCAGCAGCCGGAGCTTCTGCAGCCAGCGGCACTGGCAAATAAACTGCTTGAACCACAATTGCGGCAGCTTTAAGCAGATTTTTTCTGTATGTGGCGGCGTGATTGGCAGTGGGTCGAACCCTTTGTAGCCAAGCCTCAAAATTCGACGGCAAGCTCACGAGCGTCCTGCTCGTGAGCCGCTTACAGATCGAAAAATCGAAATTGCAGGGGTTGATTTATTATTTGAATAACGTTTTAACTGCAATTCAATCTTTTCTGGAAAATGATCAAACTGGTGATAGGCACGTATTCGTCCTACATCGTTAGCATGGAGTGACTGACTTTTTTGAATCTTGAAAAATTGCAGCATCGTGCCTTCTTTAGGAAACGCACATGAATGAAAACAATCTGACCAGACCGCAAAACGTAGGTGTTAACAGCCTTGAATTATCGCAAATGGTCCATGAAGCAAGTGCTTTGTCTTGGGGCGCTATTATTGCTGGTGCTGTCGGTGCGGCAGCGCTTTCATTGATATTGTTGGTATTGGGAACGGGTTTGGGATTGTCGTCCGTCTCCCCTTGGTCGGGGCATGGCCTCAAAGCGGCCACTTTCGGTGTATCAACCGTTATTTGGATTTCCTTTACGCAATTTGCCGCATCCGGCATGGGTGGTTATCTCTCGGGGCGTTTGCGCAATCGCTTTACACAAACACCTGTCGATGAGGTTTACTTCAGAGACACTGCACACGGTTTCTTGGCGTGGTCTTTGGCCACGTTATTGACAGCGGCACTGCTGACGTCCGCTATCGGTTCCATCCTGAGCGAAACGACGCAGGCCGGTGCAGTTGCCGCGTCAGGGCTTTCGAATCAAACTGCCGCTGCTGTGCCGGCATTGATGAATTCAGGTAAATCCAACAAACCAGAGGGCGGCAACGCCGGACAAGATTACCTGATTGATGCACTGCTTCGTAAAGACGCGGCAGTTAAAACAGGTGCAGGTTTAAATGTTTCTTCAGCCTTGAACTCAGGGACCGAAGAGTCCGGAAAAAATTCGGCTCAATTGGCGCGAATTTTTGAAAATGCGTTAACCAGTGGAAGCCTTCCGGCTGAAGACACTCGTTATTTGGGCGAAGTTGTTGCCCAGCGTACCGGCCTTGCACAGGTGGACGCTGAAAAGAAGGTGGTTGAGGTCTTTAACCGTATGCAGGTCAAAGCGAAAGAACTCGAAGTAGCCGCACGAGATGCGGCGGACAAAGCAAGAAAGGCCTCCGCATATGCGTCACTTTGGTTGTTCATTTCGCTGCTGATTGGCGCCTTTGTTGCCAGTTTGGCTGCAACCTATGGTGGTCGTCAACGTCAATCGTATTGAATGAAAACTGGTGTGCTTTTTAAATGATTAATTACTGATTTACGGAGATTTCATGCGTTCAATGCTGCTGTTTTTTCTTGGTGTTCCAATTCCTATCATTATTTTAATTGCGCTTTTCATGCATTGACCTCAATGGTTAACGGCGGTCGACAGGATAAAGCGCCAAAGTTTTTCACAGGCAACGTTGCATCTGTAATTGCAACAACCCTTCAAAAATAAGCGTGTCGATCGTCTCAAATGAATGCTCTGTGATTGGCGCTAGTTTGACCGCAGCGCCGCCTGTCATGATGAGTGCCGGTTCGCTAGCCGTTTTTGCTGACAATCTACGGTACATGCGGTCTACCGCTCCGGCTATAGCATTTGCTCCTCCACTCATCAAAGCGTCGCTGGTATTGGCGGGGAAGTCGAGCACTTCGCCTGTCGGTACCTTCAGGCCGGCTGTGCCCATCTCCAGGGCGCGCAACATGAGTCCAAAGCCAGGCAATATCAATCCGCCTAGAAACCGGCCATCGGCATCCAATGCGTCAACAGTGACGGCCGTTCCAACCATCACGACAAGTGCGGGCCGCCTCGTTCCTGTTCTCAATATGTGGTGACGTGCCCCGATCAATGCCACCCATCGATCAGCGCCCAGGCGATTTGGATGTTCGTAGCCGTTGATTACACCTGCGGCATTGGCAGTGGCATTGACCCAACGCGGTTCAATATTCCAATTGCTCGCGAGGTCGATTTGCTCCTCTACACGGCGTTTAACGCCTTCCCCAGCCACAATGCAACCCAGCATTTGGGTTGGAGGGGCGATGTCCTTCCACGCGGTTTCCGCTAACTGGTCAATGGCTTCCAGAAAAACCGCACCTTGCAACAACAGTGCCGCTCCTGGCTGCGGATTTGCATAAACAGCCCATTTCAGACGGGTGTTGCCAACATCTATGGCAAGAAACGTCATGCCATGCTTTGCGTGCTACGCGATAAATTGGCCAGTGAAGAATAATTGTTTTTAATTGCAGTTCCCGTACAGCCGCCTGTCATGCTGTTGGTCGAGTGCATTATTTTCATATAGCTTCGGTACATATAAGAGTCTTGCGCTGTTTTGCTCATCATAAGTGGTGCAAAAGTGCTGCTATTTTGTTTCGCACGCATACAGTTCATTGCTGAAGGCCATACAGCGTACTGATATCGCAATGTAGGTCTGCCGGTCATATCGGTCTCTTGGAAAGTTTGCATGTCGTTCGTACCTTCCTACATCGCCCCCGCTCCATTCGGAGACGCCGCTGCCGCATTGGCTCAGGTGAATGTCATTTATGAATCCAGTATCAGCCATCTCAGGGCGGCCCTGCAGCAGTTCCTTGCTGGTAACGCCATGCCAGTGCGGGTGCGGGCTTGCTACCCTTTCGTACGGGTTCGTACCGACACGGTTGCACGGGCCGACTCCCGCTTGAGTTATGGCTTTGTGGCTGGGCCCGGCACCTACGAAACCACGCTTACACGCCCTGATCTTTTCGGCAGTTATTATCTCGAGCAGTTCAAGTTGCTGTTGCGCAACCACAAGGTGTCGATTGAAGTCGGTGTCAGTGCGCAACCTATTCCGGTTCATTTTTCTTTGGCAGACCAAGGCCATATTGAGGGTTCCTTGGACGCGCCACGCCGCCTGCTGCTGCGCGATTTATTTGACCTGCCCGATTTGAGCGCAATGGACGATGGCATTGCAAATGGCACCCATGGGCTCCAGCCTGGGGAGGCACAACCACTGGCTTTATTTACGGCGCCGCGGGTTGACTACTCATTGCACCGCTTGCGCCACTACACCGGTACTCAGCCAGAGTATTTTCAAAATTTCGTCCTCTTCACCAACTACCAGTTTTATATCGACGAATTCGTTCGCATGGGCCATGAATTGATGGCCAGCAAAGACGCCACGCATGACTACACCGCGTTTGTCGAGCCCGGCACCGTCATCACCCGGCGCGCTGGCCTGGCCGCCGAGGCCAGTGATGCAACAGGTGCAGCACCGCCCCGTTTGCCTCAAATGCCCGC
>JANXMO010000515.1 GCA_025354615.1 Burkholderiales bacterium
TCCATCTCCGCCGCCTTGTTCAGGTACTCATGGATGTTGAGGAACAGGCTGGAGTGGATGTTGGGCTGCCAGGTCATGAACCAGTCGGTCGAAAACGGCAACTGGCCCTTGCTCGGTGATTTGCCAGCGACTTCCTTGTACAGCCGCAGCAGCCGCTCATAACTCAGGTCGGTTTCACTCTCCAGCACCTGCAAGCGGGCGCCCAGGTTGATCAAGGTGACGGCACGCTCGATCTGGCGGGCTTCGGTCAGGATGCTTTTGCTGCGCATGGTGATGTCCTCTTGGCTTATGTGTGTAGTGGGCGTATTCGTGTTCAGCAGTCAACGGAGCGAGGAAATTAAGCTAAGGCTCCCGCGGGCCGAGCGCCGGGCCGCCCCAAGCCGGCCCGCTACCCCCTCGGGGGGTGGCACGGTATTCCGTGCCGGGGGCTCCATTTCTTAGGCGGCTTCCTGGTGGCGCCCCGCCATCAAAATGCTGGCATGCAAGCGTGACGTGGTGTCGTTCGATGCGCCGCGGCCATGGTTGGTCAGCAGGCCCCAGACCAGGTCATCGTCCATCCGGAAGCGGCACAGCAGCGTGTTGCCGGCGGCGATCTTCATCATCTGCGCGGGTGACAGCATCGCCAGGATGGTGGCGTTGTCGTCGCTGATGCCCAGGCGGTAGAGCGCTTGTTCGCGGTCGCTGCGGATCAGACTCTGCGCCAACATCAGGTACGAAAGATTGGCTTCGCGGATTTCGGTGAGGATCTGGTCTGCGTTCATGGGGACTCCAGGTGGTGGGCTTGTTCGGTTGCCGTTGGCTTTGTGTTTCAACGTGAAATGAATTGTGAAGAGGCCGATCAAGACCCGGCATCAGGTCAGCGCTGCCACTTGAGTCCCGCTTCTTCCGTGCCGCGTGTCAGGCAACTTCCTACACGCTTGCCGGGAGTGGCAGCCGTGTCACCCCTGCCAGCCGTGCTGCGCGTCACACCCGAGCCATGAACTGAACAGGCTGGAAAACGTCTTCTTATTGCGGCCACTGGCGGGGCGGCTGGCGTCACAGAATGGCTCGGCGCCCCGGCCTGTGCGGCCGGCGCGCCTTTGCACATACCAAAAAGCCGTGGCCACCCGCAACGACCCCTTCCTCGACCCCACCGCCGATTTGCCCGCGGTGGCGGCCGAATTCGCCGAAGAAGACGAGGCTGCCGTGCATGCAGACGGTACCGCCCAAGCCGATGCCGCGGCCATTGCCGCCGAAGCTGCAGCCAGCGGTGGCGAGAGTGACGCAGACGATGCATTGCTGCACGCGCTGGCCTGGCTGACACGCCACCACCAGCGGCCGCGCTCATGCGCCTCGCTGCTGGCCGGCTTGCCGCTGGAAGGCCGGCTGGCGCCCGACCAGGCGATCCGCGTGATGCGCGAGGCCGGCTTCAACGCCGGCCTGGTGCAACGCCGCGTGGCCGACATCCATGCACTGCTGCTGCCGGCTGTGCTGCTGTTGCAGCAGGGCGACGCCTGCATCGTCGTGCGCCGCCTCGACGCCGCGGCACTGGGGCGCTACGACGTCATCATGCCCGGCCCCGAATGCCACGCCTGCACCGCCAGTGAGGAGGAACTGGCGGCTGAATACACCGGCTTTGCCCTGGTGGCCACGCCGCTGGCGCAGGCCGCGCCGCCACGCAGCGCCGCGCACGCCGCCGACAACGCCGCGGCCGACCCGGCCCGCCACTGGCTGTGGGGTACGCTGCGCCGCTTCATTCCCTACTACCGCTCGGCGCTGCTGGCCGCGTTGCTGAGCAACGTGCTGATGCTGGTCAGCGGGCTGGTCATGTCGGTCGTCTATGACAAAGTGATCCCGCACCAAGCCTTCGTCACGCTGTGGGCGCTGGCCAGCGGCGCGGCGATCGCTTTGGTGTTCGACCTGCTGGCGCGCCAGCTGCGCAGCCATTTGATCGACCTGGACGGGCGCAAGGCCGATTTGATCATTGGGTCCATCCTGTTCCGCCAGACGCTGGGCGTGCGCATGGAGCACCGGCCCGAATCCGCCGGCAGCCACGCCCATGTGATGGCGCAAGTCGAAGTGGTGCGCGAGTTTTTTGCCTCGGCCACGCTGGCCGCGCTCAGCGACCTGCCCTTCATCGTGCTGTTCGTCGCGATGATTTTCCTCACCGGCGGGCCGCTGGGCTGGGTGCTGGTCGCGGCCATTCCGCTGATTTTGGGCATGGCCGTGTTGATCCAGGGCTCGCTGCGCCGCTCGATGCGCGCCAACATGGGCCAGCAGGCCGACCTGCAGGGCGTGCTGGTTGAAGCCGTCGAAGGCCTGGAAGATCTGAAGGCCGCCGGCGCCGAAGGCCGCTTCCTGCGCCGCTATGAACAGGCCACGGCAGCGGCCGCCGCGTCCGCGCTGCGCGCGCGCGCGCTGTCGAGCTGGACCAACAATCTGTCGATGGCGGCGCAGCAACTCGTCACGCTGGTAATGCTCGTTTGGGGCGTCTACCTGATCCACGACGGCGTGGTGTCGGGCGGTGCATTGATTGGCGCGGTGATGTTCGCCGGCCGCGCCGTGGCGCCGCTGGGCAGCGTGGTGGCGCTGGCCACGCGCTACCAGGGCGCGCGCGCCGCAATGCTGTCGATCGACCGGCTGATGGCGTTGCCGACCGAGCGCGAGCCCGGCCGCAGCTACGTCGCGCAGCCGCGCCTGAGCGGGCGCATCGCGCTGCACGAGGTGGCGTTTTCATATCCGGATGTCGACCGCGAGGCCTCGCCGCGCGTGCTCAGCGGCATCAACCTGCGCTTCGAGCCGGGCGAACGGGTGGCGATTCTGGGCCGCATCGGCAGTGGCAAGTCGACCGTGCTGCGGCTGCTGGCGGCGCTCTACCAGCCGAGTGCCGGCCGCGTCGAAGCCGACGGGCTGGACGTGCGGCAAATCGACCCGGCCGACTTCCGCGCCCACGTCGGCTTCGTGTCGCAGGAGCCGCGGCTGTTCCATGGCACGCTGCGCGACAACGTGCTGATGGGCCGCGCCAGCATCGACGCCGCGCAGCTGGGCCAGGTCGCCCGGCTGACCGGGCTGGACCGGCTGATTGCCAGCCATCCGAAGGGCTGGGACCTGCCGGTCGGCGAAATGGGCGCCATGCTGTCGGGCGGCCAGCGCCAGCTGGTCGCGCTGGCGCGCTGCCTGGCCACCCAGCCGCAAATCCTGCTGATGGACGAGCCCACCAGCTCGATGGACGCGCAATCCGAAATCATGTTCCTGCGCCAGCTGAAAGAAGCCGCCGGCCCTTGTACGCTGGTGATGGTGACGCACCGCCCGGCCGTGCTCGACCTGGTGCAGCGCGTAGTCGTGATCGACAACGGCCGCGTCGTGCTCGACGGGCCGAAAGAACGCGTGTTGGCCGCGCTGGCCGGCGTCAAGCCCTCCGGCGCCGTTGGCGCGTCGGCCAATGTGCACCGCCATCCTTCAACCCAGCCGCAGTCGGAAGCCGCGGTATGAGCCTGCCGCTGAACCCCGCCGCCGGCGTGCCCAAAAGCGACGCCGCCTACCTGAACGACCTGCATGCCGCACATGTCGTCGAAGCCACGCCGCGCGTGGCCTGGGCACTTTATTTGATGACGCTGGCGCTGATGGCGGCGCTGGCGTGGGCCAGCCTGACGCGGGTCGACGAAATCACCCGTGCCGATGCCCGCGTCGTGCCCGACGGCCGCGAGCAGGTGATTGCCAGCCTGGAAGGCGGCATCCTGCGTGAGCTGCGCGTGCGCGAGGGCATGCAGGTCGAAGCCGGCCAGGAACTGGCGCAAATCGACCCGACGCGCTTCGAGTCGCAACAAAATGAAGGCCAGGCCAAGCGGCTGGCGCTGAAGGCGACGATTGCGCGGCTGACCGCCGAGGCCGGCGCCCAGGCGCTGAAGTTCCCGCCCGACGTGGCTGCAGTGCCGGCCATGGTGGCTGGCGAAACCGAATCCTTCAACGCGCGGCGCCGCTCACTGCTCGAAGCCGTCGGCTCCAACCAGCGCAGCATCGGGCTGCTGATGAAGGAGCTGGGCGTGGCCGAGGCGATGGCGGCCAAGGGCTTGATGTCAGACGTCGAAGTCATCCGCCTGCGCCGCCAGGTCAATGACCTGCAGCTGCAAAGCCAGGAGCGCGTCAACCGCTTTCGCCAGGACGCCAGCAGCGAACTGGTGCGCGTGCAGACGGAAATGGCCCAGGTCAACGAACAGATCAGCGGCCGCGCCGACGTGCTGCGCCGCACCGTGCTGACCTCGCCGGTGCGCGGGTTGGTGAAAAACATCCGCAGCGCGACGCTGGGCGGCGTGATTGCGCCCGGCGCGCCGATGATGGAAATCGTGCCGCTGGGCCCGCGCATCTTGATCGAGGCACGCATCAAGCCGTCGGAAATCGGCTTCATCCGCATCGGCCAGCCTGTCGTCGTCAAGCTCAGTGCTTACGACTACACGAGTTACGGCGGTCTCAAGGGCACGATCGACTACATCAGCCCCGACGCCCTGGGCGACACCGAACGCCCGGGCGCCGCCGACGCGTCCTACTACCGCGCGCTGGTGCGCGCCGAACCGTCAACGCTGATGAGCAAGGGCAAGCCGCTTCCGGTGATGCCGGGCATGACCGGCTCGGTCGAGGTGCGCACGGGCGAGCGCTCGGTGATGCAGTTTTTGCTGCGGCCGATGCTGAAGTCGAAAGAGGCGTTCAGGGAATAGCGTGCGTCGTGAGCTTTTTTAACCTGGGACCTGCCGTTTCCAGGATTGTTTGCGGTTACCCGATGTCATCGCCGGCCGGCGCCCGCTTGCGGCCATCGACCATCGCGCGCACCAGGTTCTCACGATGCCGCCAGCTGGTGAACAGCACGCCGCCCACATGCAGCGCCGCCAGCATCGCCAGTGCCCAGGCCAGCGCCTGGTGGATGCGCTCAACGGTTTCGTCGCCCCAGAAGCGATCGGTGGTGTAGAGCCAGCCGGTCAACCCCAGGCCCGCCACGCAGGCCAGCAGCGCCAGCGTCATCCAGCCGCCCAGCGGGTTGTGGCCGATGTAGCGCGGCTCGCGCCGCTGCAGCAGCAGGCGGACGTAGCGTGCCGTTGCGCCCGGTGAGCGCACGAATTGTGTGAAGCGTGCATAGCGGCCAACCCGAAGTGCCCAACAACCGCCCAGGCCGGCCGCCACGCGAAGCACCGTCAGCAGCAGCGCCGCGTAACCCACCGGCTGGTGCCAGCCAACAGCTGCAACGGTGGTGAGCCAGGCGCCTCCCGCCGAAAAGGCCAAGCCCCAATGCAGCAGCCGTATCGGTCGGTTCCACACGCGCACGCGGGTGGCGTGTTCAGGGACCACGGCGGCGCTTATTTGGGCGCGGTCACAACGTCCAGCGTTTTCGGATGGAAGAAGGTCTCCACCTTGCCGTTTTTTTCATCCCGGCCGTAAACCTCATAACAGCCATTGGTGATTTTGACGCGGCTGATTTTCCAGCCCTGGTTGGCCAGCTTGCGTTCCAGTTCGGCCTGCGGCCGCCATTCCTCTTTCGGCACGGGCTCGCATTTTTCCGCGTGCTGGGCAAAGGCGCCGACGCTGGCCAAGGCGAGTGTGAGGGTGCACAACAGGTGTTGGGGTTTCATCATCATCATCCTTGTTACTAAACCGGCATCAATGAACTTGGAAACAGCAACCCCCTCTCCCGCCCGCGGGAGAGGTAAAGGGTGAGGGATAGCGCATGGCACGAACACGGGATGCCAGGGCTGCACCCCCGCCCTCTTCCACAAGTGGGAGAGGGTGCCAATGCCATTGGCCTGCTTTCAAGTTCAAGTGCGCCGGATCAATAAAGCTCCTGTTTTTAAGTTGAGGGAAAAAAGAGGCCAAGCCGTGCGGTCAACAGGCGTTCGTCAAACGTCAGCCCACAGCCGCAGCAGGTTGTGATACGTGC
>JANXMO010000284.1 GCA_025354615.1 Burkholderiales bacterium
TGTAGGACCTTGCTTACAGATTGTGGCGTAATCAATCGTCAAGGATGCCCCCCCTGAATAGGGGTGTACGAACACCAAACCGGCCGGGGGTTTTTGTATCAGTTGATCTGAGTCGACGCACCTCGCTCGTTTGTCCAGCGGGTTTTTGATGGTGGTTTGATTCTGTTTTGGAAGGTTGCTGGTGGTTGTCGCAAGTGCTGATGGTTGAACTTGTGCCCTGCGCTTTTCGGTTCGAATGATGGACAGGTTGTTGTCGCTATGTGGATGCCACTCATATAGCTCGCTCCACCGCGTCGAACATACAAGTTTTTCTACATCAAAGTGCTTACTGACAACCCACGGTTCGTCATGCCCATACATTGATCACAAAGCCACATCCAGCCAAACCTGCCAGCTGGAACATAGATGAAGCCGCTTGCCCATGAATGGATCAGCCTCAGACTGCCGGTTGAACCCGGTTCGGAAGACAAGCCTCCTTCGGGTTGCCGAAAATCGTACCTTGTACCTTGTACCTTGTACGGTGCCGTGCGTCACGCGTGCCATCCCTCTAAAGCCCAAGCGCCTGCTAGTGCAATCTTGACGGCGGCAGGCCCCTTGTTTCTACTCGGCTGGGCTGGCAGCCACTGCGGGCAACCCATGCACCACCCGCTGCGGAAACGGAATCTCCACGCCCCGCGTATTCAGCACTTCCAGCACTGCCAGGTTGACCTCCGAGCGCACGTTGCCCTGGCCGTTCTCGGGGTCGAGAATCCAGAACAAGATGTTCAGGTCGATGCCGTCCGCCGCGAACGCTGCGAGTTGGCAAACTGGCCCGGGGTCGGCGAGCACGCGGCCGACGGCTGACACGGCGGTGACGAGGGCGACCTGCAACGCCTTGACATCAGTGCCGTAAGCGACCTGCACGGCGCAGTTGAGCGACACACGCGGGTCGGCCAGCGACAGGTTTTCGACTCGCTGCGTGATCAGCATTTCGTTGGGCACGACCGCCTCACGGCCGTTCAAAGCGCGAATCACGGTGTAGCGGGTGCGGATGTCGGTGATGCGGCCTTCAAAGCCGTCGACCTTGACGGTGTCACCAATGCGCAGCGAACGCTCGGCCAGGATGACGAAGCCGCTGACGTAGTTGGCGGCTATTTTCTGCAGGCCAAAGCCCAGGCCGACGCCGATGGCGCCGCCCACCACGCTGAGTGCCGTCAAATCGATGCCGACGGTGGACAGCGCCAACATCAAGCCAATCGACAACAGCAGCACACGCACCAGATTGGCGGCGATCTTGCGAATCGACAAATCTTGCCCGTCATGCCGACTCAGCAGCCGCCTTTCGAACGCCGACGACACCCACAAGGCCAGTACCAGTACCAGGCCGCCGGTCAACACGCCGTCCACCGCATTGCGCAGCGAAATGCGGTTGGTGCCGACTTTCCAGCGAATGTCATCCATCGCATCGAGCACGAACGGCAACACACCGGTGAGCCACAGCACGACGGCCAGCCAAGCCAGCCACGACACGCTGCGCTCGATGGCGCGCATCCAGCCGACCGCAGGAAAGGTGGCGCGCAGCACGCGCACGGTGACACGAATCACCACCAGCGACAGCAAAATAGGCAGCGCCAGCTTGAACACCGCCGGGCGCAGCGTGCCGGCCAGCATCACGCGGGCAACAAAAGCCAACGCCAAGGCGCATACTGGAAACAGCACGCCGTCGACAATGCGTCGCCCGAACCAGATCGAACCTTCTTTGGGGTGGCGCCCGCGCAGCACCCAGACGACGCCCCAAGCTGCGGCCAAACAGGCAAGCAAAATGCCGAATTCCGCCAGCGAGCCGGGCTGGAACAGCTCACGCAGCAAGTCGGTCAGTTCATGAATGTCGATTTGTCGCGGGTCAAACGGCGAAGCCATGGGCAATGTTCCAGTTCAAAACCACTGTTGTTGCG
>JANXMO010000297.1 GCA_025354615.1 Burkholderiales bacterium
GTTTTCGCTTTTATGTCGCTTGTCAAACTGTATTCAGGCCCATAGGCCTTTTTGCGCGCCAAAATTAATGGGGCGTTTTGAAGAATCAACACGTCTTTTAATTTCCTCTGCACAGACGTGTCCTCTGCCAAAGGAAATTGGTCCAAAATAGCCCGGTATTCGTTCGCAGTATCGTCTACCTCGGTTATTTGGCGCCTCACAGCTTCTTTTCTGGCTTGTTCGCTGGCGTTGAGTTTTTGTTCCAGCTTGTTAGCTTCCAGTAATTGCGCTCTAGGTGGAAGCGCGCCAGAAGCCGTTCGACGCGCCGGCAACGGGGAATCGCCTCTGCTGGGGGAAGAGGAAGAGGATGCTGAGTCGGATGCTGACTCAATTTCTGTTGTTGTTGTTGTTGTTAAGCGTGGGCCCATAAGACCACTGCGTTGCCCTGGCGGTAGGCGGCCGTTGATGCTCATGACTGTGCCTCCCCCACAAGAATCGAATGCACCACCGTAGCGGCAACGGCATTGGCCACATCGATGGCGGCCACCACATCCCGGGCTTCGCCATACCAGTGAACGGAGACGAGCTGCATGTCGCCTTGTTGTGTCGACGTAAGCCACCAGCCCAAGTCGGCCATCAACAGGGCCTGCACGGCAAACATGCGCACCACGGCGTCACTGGAAATTTCCTGGGCCATCAAGGGCAGCATGACTTCGATCCGCACCAGCGGGCCGCGGTCGTCAGCACCCCACTGCAGCTTGAAGTTCGAGCCATTGGGCGTTCCGAACAGCTTGCCTTCGGCCAAGACGCTTGCGGCCTGAACGGGCGCGCCCAAGAGCAAGGCCACGTTGAGCGCGAAATCAGCCTGTCGTTGGTCTACGGTCGGTTTGACGGGTGCTTCTAGTACGGTTTCTTGGATGGACATGGCAGCAGCCTGCAGTGAGTGGTTGGAAAACCTTATTGAGCCTGCCCACGCAACCGCGTGATGGGCGCAATGCGAACAAAAGTGCAGCCATGCGATGTTGGCGAAACTTTTTGAAGCGGCTCCAGGCAAATTTTTTTGAAAACAGCCGGCCTCACAGCACCGGAAGCTGCAAGGCGCCAACCGCAGCGCAGGCCCCGGCACCATGCAGCTTTGGCAAAGCGCTTGCAGCGCCACAAGCCACCCACCATAAAAATGTGCCGGGCACAACAGCCAGGTTCAGCGTGGCACCCGCGTTCGCTCAACCCAATAGCGGCATTTGAAAGCGGAAATTAACCCCGTACAAACACTTAATTCAACGCTTTTCCCCCAAACCGGCCACGCAAGATGCGAGTGCTTTACTGACTTCTTTCTGACATCTTGGTTTAATCCCCCGCAAATAAGTAGTCCCCGCAAATTTATTCTCGGAAACCCGTTTTCTTTATCGAAAACTGCGGGTTTTCCCTGCTTAAAAGAGAGAAGGACACATTACTGGAAACAAGGCTAAGTTGGCTTGAGCAAAGAGTTTTTTGCCGATCCGAAGGGAAGTGGATTGCCGAAAATATTGCACTTGATCAGTGTTTTCACTAAGTGGCCCTTCAATACGTGGACTAACTCACGACAAAGATGCATCATGACTTCGGGTTTTAACAAATGTCTTCGCATTTATCATGAATCGCCAACTTGTTACTCGTTTCCTTCGGCTTGACGACATTCCCGCACTGCTTCGTTTGGAGTCGCGTCAATGGGACACCACGCAAGCCGCCGATGCCGAAACACTGCGGCGCAGACTGTTGGCCCACCCTGACCTGTGCGTTGGAAGTTTTTGCAAAAGTACGGGGGAGGCTTTGGCGTCCCTCTTCATGCGGCCGGTGGCACGGGCTGACATGGCCAATGCGCGCACTTGGTCGGCCTATTCCGAAGAAGCCAGCGCAACGGCTTCCACCCACCCGCCCGATGGTTTGTTTGGCATCAGCCTGACCAGCATCGAACCGCAAGCTGCCAGTGCAGTGTTCAACTTCTATTGGCCGCACGCATTGAAAAACGGCTGGAACGAAATCTACCTCGGGTCGCCCATTCCTGGCTTGCGGCACGCAATGGAAGAAAACCCTCAGCTTGATGTGGAGCAATACGTTCACTCACGCCGCGGCGGTTTGCCGCGCGATGCTCAATTGCGTTATTACCACCGCAAAGGGTTCAATGAAATCGTGTCGGTGGTGAAAAATTATTTTCCGCATTCAGCCTCTCTTGACTATGGAGTGCTGCTGCGTGGGCGGGTGCCTTTGTCAAAGCTGAGCCCTTTGTGGAAGGTGTTACCGATTTCCCTGCTTCAATCAGTGCTGGGCTGGTTGATCAGCATTCCCGGCTCTCCGATGCCGGCCAATGAGCCCCATTTCAGCTCCAGGAGTTCGTCATGAAAGCACAGGTTATTGCACTTGATGCACCAAGTCAGTCATTTTGGTGGAATGGCGGTAGTGCGCTGCGCACCCGCATCTTCGATGCACTTTCGATCGTGGGCCCCAGCGGAGAAACGTTCATCGTGAACGCTCTGTCCGAGTGGGCCAAAGAGATGGCAGACGAGCCGGGATTCGTTTCCAGCAAGTTACACAAGGAAATACTGCGCTTGATCAGTGAGGAAGCCGCTCACCAGCGTGCGCATGACGTTTACAACAAGCGGCTGAATGGAAACACCCATGCCAAACGTCTCGAGGACCACATGGAAGCCTCCATGCAAGAGATGGTGGGTCTGAAGCTGTCAACGCGCTTGGCATTCGTGGCGGCTTTTGAACAACTGGCAGCGCTGCATTCGGCCGAAATTTTGCGGCCTGGCAGTGTTTGGTTGAGTGAAGGCAACTCGCATCAAGCCCACTTGTGGCGTTGGCATTCTCGAGAAGAAATTGCCCATCACAAGGTGTCGATCGATGTTTTGAAGTGTTACAAAGTAGGGCACACGAAACGCATTGCAGCGTTCGTCATGGCCACGATTTACCTCCATCTGGATTTGCTGTATTTCACTGCCTCATTTTGTCGAGCGGACGTCCGAGCAAAAAGAATCAACGGTTGGCAGTTGATTTTCGAGACCTTGACTTTTACCGTGCGCGCCATTCCCAGCATGTTGCGCATGGGATGGGGCTGTCTTAACTACTTGGTGGGTCGGGAGCAAAAGTTCGGATGAACAATACTGTTTTCGAGCCTTTGAAAGCCAGCGCATTTGAACCAAATCAGGTTCTTTTTGATAAAACTGCTTCCATGCCAGCGGTTTTCAAAGGCCTGGCTTCACAATGGCCGGCAGTCAAAAAATGGGACTTTGCTTATCTTTCTTCCTTGGTTCCTGACATTGAAGTAAAAGTAGTGGCAGGAAATCGTGAACAAGGCAAAACGCATTTTGCCCGCTCATCGTTGAAAGCTTATTTGGCATCGCTGCAAGGCAATGAGTTGCCTGACAAGGATCAACTGTATTTAAAAGAGTTTGATTTGCTTGAAGCCGTGCCTCAATTGAAAGGCGATTTGAAGCCAAATGAATTGTTTCCTACCAAAGCAAAAGTTGCGGTTCAAAGCTGGATCGGACCAGCAGGCGCCCGGACCGGTTTGCACCATGACTATCTTGACAATCTGGCCGTAGAAATTGTCGGTAAAAAACGCTTTTACTTGATTCGCCCGGGTGTTGTGGAGCGCCTCGGCGTTGTGTCCAGTAAATACGACTCATGGGCCACCTTGGCTCAGTCAACCGCTGCAGAACTGGCGGAGGGTGATGGAAAGCCAGGCGACTATTTTTTTGTTGACTTAGAACCTGGAGATGTTTTGCATGTACCCGCTGGCTGGTGGCACGAAGTCACAAATTTGACCCCATGCCTTTTGTTTGGTGGGTTTTATGGCACCAAGACGGCAGTCAACAGTCGATGGGCATGGGTCATGGTGCGTGATTTGCTGCACCGCATGGGTTGGCTTGGAGCCAACAACTGCACATGCCATCCCGCCAAGAGAATGGGCGCCCGTTCGCAGGCGACGTAACAAGGTTTGAAAAGACAAACGGGCTTCACGTATTGTGTGAAGCCCGTTTTTTTGATCGAACCACTGGTGGCATCTGCAAACAACAAATGCGACCAACGGCCCTAACCATTAAACGATATTCAACGCGGCGCGCGGCGGCG
>JANXMO010000352.1 GCA_025354615.1 Burkholderiales bacterium
GAGGGTTCGATTCCCTTCACCCGCTCCACTGGCGTTGGCCAAGTGGAGCGTTTCAGTTCAGTCAAGGCCCTGCGGGGCCTTTTTATTTGCCCCCTCGCCGCTTTCATGAACGACGAATCTTCCGCTACTTCCGACGTTCAGCCGGCACGCGCCCTGCGGTCATTTGTATTGCGCGCTGGTCGCGTGGGCAGCGGGCAAATGCGGGCGCTGGCCGAATGGGGGCCGCGCTACGTGCTGCATTACGCGGCGCAGGTGCTGGATTTTGAACAGCTGTTCGGCCGCCAGGCGCCGGTGGTTGTTGAAATCGGTTTCGGCATGGGCGGGGCCACTGCTGAAATCGCACAAGCGCAGCCGCAGGTTGATTTCATCGGAATCGAGGTGCATCGGCCCGGCGTGGGCGCTTTGTTGAAACTGATCGGTGAGGGCCAACTCAGCAACCTTCGGGTCATTCAGCACGATGCCGTGCCGGTCATCGACCACATGCTGCCGCCCGGCTCGCTGGCCGGCGTGCATGTTTTTTTCCCCGACCCCTGGCACAAGAAAAAGCACCACAAGCGGCGGTTGATTCAGGCCGGTTTCGTTGCCAAGCTGGCGCGTTCATTGGCACCGGGCGGCTACCTGCATTGCGCCACCGACTGGCAGCCCTACGCCGAGCAAATGCTGCAGGTGCTGTCTGACGAACCGCTGCTGGCAAACACGGCAGATGGCTACGCACCCAGGCCAGCCCACCGGCCAATGACCAAATTCGAAGCCCGCGGACTGCGGCTGGGGCACGGTGTATGGGATGTGGTTTTTGAACGCCGCCCGGAAGAACAGGCGGCGCCTGGCCCTCAAGCGGCCCAGTGAATCACACCCGTCCAGGCGGTTGCCAGCACCATCAGGCCGAACGCGATGCGGTACCAGGCGAACGGCACGAAGTTGTGCGTGGCCACATAACGCAGCAGCCAGCGCACCACCACCCACGCCACCAAGAATGACACGCCGATGCCGACCAGCAGCACCGGCGCATCCGCCATCGACAGCGCGTGGCGCTCTTTCCACAAGCTGTACAGGCTGGCGCCGATCAGCACCGGAATGGCCAGAAAGAAGCTGAAATCGGTGGCCACCTGGCGGCTCAAGCCGAACAGCATGC
>JANXMO010000357.1 GCA_025354615.1 Burkholderiales bacterium
GACCGATATTCCGTCTACCTTGAGCTGGCCCGCGGACCTTGACACGCACTGGCGTGATCCGCAGCTGTTGCTCAGCCAAACCTGCGGTTATCCGTTGGTCACCCGGCTGAAAGACGCGGTTCAGGTCGTTGGCGTTTTTCGGTACACCGCGCCGGGTTGCCGTGGCATTCACTACCGAAGCGAGCTGATCGTACGAAGCGACGACACGGCCCGCAAGCTCGGCGAGCTTCGAGGCCGCGCTGCGGCGCTCAATGCCGTTGATTCGCACTCCGGCGCCAATGCATTGCAGGCACTCGTGGCGCCGCTGGCGGTCAACGGTGTTTTTTTCGGCCGTTGCGTGCTGACGGGTTCGCACCGGCGCTCGATCGAGGCCGTGCAATCAGGGCGGGCCGACATCGCCGCGATTGACTGCGTCACGCTCGCCGGCCTTCGCCAGCAAACGCCTGAACGGCTGCAGCGGCTGCGGGTGCTGGGGTCCACGCCTGCTGCACCGGGGCTGCCGCTGGTGACCGCTGCCGCGACTTCGGCGGCAGAATTGAAATCAGTGCAAAAAGCCTTGGGGCGAGCCTGTGACGACCCGGCGCTGGCCGAGGTGCGGGAAGCGCTTTTCATCGGCGGCTTTGAAATCGCTGCCGCTTCCGCATGGCAGGTGATTGAAGACGTCAGGCGCGCCGCGGCGGGTGTTCGGTGGCCTGAACCGCTTCAGCGCATGTCTTGAAGGCAAATGGCAGCGCGGTTTGCGTGGCTACGGTGGCACGCCGTAGCAGCGCTTGGCCACGGCCTGCTGTGGACTTGTCCTATCCTTCTTCAGCCGCGCGCGCGTGGAGTCCATGCCAGCGCTTTTTTTGATTGATTGATTGATCGGCTGATCGGCTGATCGGCCGTTGTTGGAGCATTCCCATGAAAACCCGTGCTGCTGTGGCCTGGAAGGCCGGCTCTCCGTTGAGCATTGAAGAGGTCGACCTGGACGGGCCGCGGGCCGGCGAGGTGCTGGTGGAAATCAAGGCCACCGGCATTTGCCACACCGATGCCTACACCTTGTCAGGCGCCGACCCGGAAGGGCTGTTCCCGGCGATCCTGGGCCACGAAGGTGCGGGTGTCGTCGTTGACGTGGGTCCGGGCGTCACGTCATTGCAGCGCGACGACCATGTCATCCCGCTCTACACGCCGGAATGCCGGCAGTGCAAGTTCTGCCTGTCGCGCAAGACAAATCTGTGCCAGTCGATTCGATCGACTCAGGGCCGCGGGCTGATGCCCGACGCCACCAGCCGCTTTTCGCTCAACGGCCAGCCCTTGTTTCACTACAAGGGCACGTCGACCTTCAGCAACTACATCGTCGTGCCCGAGATCGCCCTGGCCAAGATCCGCCGCGACGCGCCGTTCGACACCGTCTGCTACATCGGCTGCGGCGTCACCACCGGCATTGGCGCGGTGCTGTTCACCGCCCAGGTCGAAGCGGGCGCCAGCGTGGTGGTGTTTGGCCTGGGCGGCATTGGGTTGAACGTGATCCAGGGCGCCAAAATGGTGGGCGCTGGCAAGATCATCGGCGTCGACCTGAACCCAGCGCGCGAGGCCATGGCCCGGCAATTCGGCATGACGCACTTCCTGCAGCCGCAGGACCACCCCAACATCGTCGACGCCATCCAGCAGCTGACCGACGGCGGCGCCGACTACAGCTTCGAGTGCGTCGGCAATACCCGGCTGATGCGCGACGCGCTCGAATGCACGCACAAAGGCTGGGGCCGCAGCATCATCATCGGCGTGGCCGAGGCCGGGGCGGAAATCAGCACCCGTCCGTTCCAGTTGGTGACCGGGCGCAAATGGGAAGGCTCCGCTTTCGGCGGCGCGCGCGGCCGCACCGACGTGCCGAAGATCGTCGACTGGTACATGGACGGCAAGATCGCCATCGATCCGCTGATCACCCACCGGTTGAAGCTCGACGACATCAACCACGGCTTCGAGCTGATGCAGCGCGGCGAATCGATCCGCGCGGTGGTGCAATTCTGAACGCCACGGCACATGCAAAGCCCTGTTGCTGCTGCTGTTGAGGCGTCGCCCATCGCGCCGCTGGAAACCCTGTCCGAGCACGCCTGTTGTGGCGGCGTGCAGGGCTTTTACCGCCACGCATCGGCTGCGATCGGATTGCCGATGCGCTTTGGCGTCTACCGCCCGCCGCAGGCACTGCAAGACCCTACGGTTGCGTTGCCCACGCTGGTGTGGCTGGCCGGGTTGACCTGTACCGAGGAAACCTTTGCCATCAAGGCCGGCGCGCAGCGCCTGGCGGCTGAACTGGGCCTGCTGCTGGTCACGCCCGACACCAGCCCGCGCCACACCGGCATTGCCGCCGCTGATGCGAGTTGGGATCTGGGCCACGGCGCCGGCTTCTACCTGGACGCCAGCCAAGCGCCGTGGAACGCGCACTGGCGAATGGAAACCTATTTGATGCACGAGCTGCCCGCGCTGCTGGCGGCGCATTTCCCGTTCAGCGTTGACCGCTGCAGCGTGTTCGGCCACTCGATGGGCGGCCACGGCGCGTTGACGTTGGCGCTGCGCCACCCCGGGCGCTTTCGCAGCGTTTCCGCCTTTGCGCCAATTGCCGCGCCGCTGCACGCGGCTTGGGGCGTGCAAGCTTTCAGCGCCTACCTCGGCGACGACCGTGCTGCCTGGGAAGCCCACGATGCGACCGCGCTGGTGCAAGCCGGCCGGCGCCTGCCGGCGCTGCTGATCGACCAGGGTTTGGCGGACAAATTTTTGCTCGAACACCAACTGCAGCCCGAGCGCTTCGAGACCGCTTGCCACGCCGCCGGGCAAGCGCTGATCTTGCGCCGCCACGCTGGCTACGACCACAGCTACTACTTCATCGCCAGCTTCATCGAAGACCATTTGCGCTTTCACGCGGCGGCATTGCAGGCGGGTTGATGGGCGCCGCCGAGATGAATGTCACTGTTGCCTTGACGGCCGCTGTGCCCGCCGCGCTGTCCGTGACCCCGCGGCGCGTGCACCTGACACGCCTGATGAGCCTGTGGCGGTCGGCCGGCTGGCCGTGCCGCGACCCGATTGAGATCGACCTGCTGGCGGCAGGCTGGGTCACGCTGTCCATCACCCCGCAAGGGCATGAAAGCCTGCGACTGACAGACGCCGGCGTTGCGCTGCTGGCGCAGGCCCGGCAACGCAACCAGCGCTCGTTGAGCGACCACGACCGGCTGGCCGAACGGTTCGGCCGGCAGTTGGCGAACGGGGGCCGCATTGTCTGGCGTGAGCTGCCGCTGCGCGCGGCGGTGAACGGCGCCGCGCCGCCTTCAAACGATGCGTCGGCCGATGTTGCCGCGGCGCTATGGGTCGACGACGGTCCTGACGCAACGGCGGCCCCAGCCGCGGCAACGCCGGCCGCCAGCAAAACGCAATGGCGCATGGCCCGCCCCGATTTGTTTTCGGTCCGCAACACGACGGTGCAGGCCTACCTGCAACCCATGGTCCATGAGATCAAGGTCAGCCGCGCCGATTTGCTGTCCGACCTGCGCCATGAAGCCAAGCGCGAGAGCTACCGCTGGCTGTGCTGCGAGTGCTACTACGTGTTCCCGGCCGACATTGCGCCGGTCAGTGACATTCCCGAAGCCTTCGGCGTCTGGCTGTTGCGGGGCTCGATTGACGACGGGCACCTGGAGCTGGCACGGCCCGCCCGTCATTCCCCCTGCGAGCTGCCGTTTGCCGTGTGGATGGCGCTGGCCAAAAGCACGCCCGCGGCATTTGACCTCGAAGCGGCGCAAGGCCAGCTGGGCGATGACGCGGTGCCGTTACCGCCCGCGCTGCCGTGAGCCGGCGTGCTTGAAGGCCAGCGTCAATCCACCCGACGCAAGGCGGATGGCGCTGGCCATTTGAGTCACTCTTCAAGCAACGAGCGCAGCATCCACGCCGTTTGTTCATGCACCGCCAGGCGCTGCGTCAGCAAATCCGCCGTCGGCTCATCGCTTGCATCGTCAGCCAATGGAAAGATGCTGCGCGCCGTGCGCGCCACTGCCTGGTGGCCTTCGACCAGGATGCGCACCATCTCCAGTGCTTTGGGCGGCGTGGCAGGTGCATCGGCGATCGACGCCAGCGCACCGAATTGCGCATACGACCCAGGTGCCGCATGGCCCAGCGAGCGGATGCGCTCGGCGATCGGGTCGACTGCAGCCCACAGCTCGGTGTACTGCGCCATGAACATCTGGTGCAGCGTGTTGAACATCGGCCCGGTGACGTTCCAGTGGAAATTGTGGGTCGTCAAGTACAGCGTGTAGGTATCTGCCAGCAGCCGGCTCAGGCCCCCGGCAATCGCGCTGCGGTCTTTGTCGCTGATGCCGATGTTGATGCTGACGCCGGTTCCCATGGAAGAGGAAAGAGTAGGCAGGGCAAGGGATTTTTTCTTGGGCATGAGGAGTCCTGTTTAAGGCGTGGCGAACGAATGCGGCGTAAAAGTAACCAGTCTATCGGTGCGACATTGGCGGCTGCCTTCTGACCTCGGCTTGCCCATTCCACTGCTTGCTGTTTTTTGAGCTGCTCGCTCGATCTCTGCGCCAACGCGTTATGCCAATGGCGCGCACAGCAACCTTGACTTCAGTGTGCCCCAGGCATCACGCCCGTTGGCCGGCCAACGCGCCAGCGCTGACCGAACGCGCAGTGCCACATCCTTCACAAGCCTTTGGAATCCGCCCCTGCGCCAGTTCGCCGGCCAAAGCGCGGCGCTGGCGTTCGGCGTTTTCGAGTGAGCCGTTCACATGGCCGATGGCAAACCGCTGGCTGTCTTTGACAAAGCAGCAGGGCGTCAGCGCGCCATCGTGGCTCAGGAACAGGCCGTTTTCGAGCCACGGGCACACGGGCTGGCCGGCGGTGCGGCCATACAGCCGCTCGTAGAAGCCGGGTTGCTGGCGGCGCGCTTGCACGGCCTGCAGGAGTTCGCCGTGGGTGGCGGTGCGCTGGTTGTGTGCCTGCAGTTGCTGGGCGCTGGGCAGTTGCGCAGCCATCTCTCGGCTGTAGAAGCGCACGTATTGCGGCATGCGCTGCAGCGGTTGCAGCAGGATGCCGCCGTCCAGCTGCAGCCGGCGATAGAACGGCAGGATGGTGTCAGCTGCGTCGTTCAAGGTATCGCTCAACACCGTGACGGCCAAGCCAACGGTGGGCTGGTGCAGGCCCCGCTGCGCGCGCCGCCGCATGAAGGCTTCGATGCCGCGCTCGACGCGTTCGAACTTGCCGCCGCGGATGGCGCGAAAGCGCTCGGCGTCGGCAGTTTCCATGCTGACGTTGACGCGCGTCAGGCGGTGGTCGAGCAGGCGCTCGATGGTGTCGTCGGTGAACAGGCTGCCGTTGGTGATGGTGGAGATGCTGACCTGCGGAAAGCGCCGCCGCACCAGATCAATCAACTCAAAAAACCCCGCGTGCAGCAGCGGCTCGCCTTCACCCTGCAGCTCGACGTGTTCCAGCCCTTCAATGCCATCCAACAGCGTTTGCAGCCGGTGCGCGGCCAGGTCGCCCTGCGGCAAGTGGCGGCCGGCGCAGAAGCCGCAGCTGTAGTTGCAGCGGGTGGTGGGTTCGATTTGTAGGAAGGGCAGGCGCATGAGCATTGTCGCTTCAGTGCGCATACTCACGGCAGGCTTTGCACTGCTGTAAATAGCCAAAATGGCGTCTCGATTTAGGGAAACGCTGAACAAGTCCCTCGCGGCCGGCGCATCCTTGCGGTAGGCGGTCTGCGGCGTTGCAAATCCTCGCCATAGCGTTGGCCATGGCGAGGATTTGCGCCTTGCAGCCCCTCCTGCCGCAAGGCGCGCCGCCTCGCGGTGACTTGTTCAGCGTCGCCTTAAGTTGCATGTTTTCGATCCGCCGTTTTATAGAGAAGGTATGGCGCAAATGCGATTGACGGGCCCAGTTTTGGGTTCACGCCAACAAAGTGCTTTCTCACGCCTTATCTTCAGTGTCCGTTTGCACCAGTCTGGCCAACTCGTCCTCAATTTCTTGTGCCGTCGGCAGCTGGGACTGCACTGACAAGGGAAGGTCTTTGGTAATGAATGAACTCACACCCATGGGCTTCTGGATATCGCGCAGCGCATATTCCACATCCAACTTATTTTTGTCCTTGCACAAAATCAAGCCAATGGTGGGCTGGTCGTCAGCCGTGCGCAGCAGATCGTCCACCGCAGAGAGGTAAAAGTTGAGCTTGCCTACATACTCTGGTTTAAAGGCGCCAGCTTTGAGCTCAATTACCACATAGCATTTCAAGCGCGCGTGATAGAACAACAGATCTAAAAAGTAGTCTTTACTATTGACCTGCAGCGGGTACTGCCGTCCTAGAAAAGCAAAGCCTTTACCAAGCTCCAGCAAAAAGCGGGTGATTTGTGCTGCCAGCTGGTTCTCAATGTCGCGCTCTACTGCCTGTGGGGTCAGCATTAAAAATCAAAAACGTAAGGGTCTTTCAAACTTTGGTGCACTCGCTCAGATTGCGCTGCAGGCAACGTCTTCGAAAAATTGTTTACTGCCTGCCCGGTGCGCTCGTGAAACCGCTGCTCAATTTGCCATTCCAAAACGGTGCGGCTCCAACTGTTGTCCAAGCAGGCCTGGGCGTACACCAATGCGGTGTCAACCGCTTTCACCTTGGCCAACAGGGTGCGCACATGGCCCCAAGGCATTTGTCCCACAGCCTGTGGGACAGATTCAAACACCGGGTTGAAGAAAGCATATAGCTGTCGCATTGCAAACAAACTGGTGCGTGAAAAGCCTTTCATACCCGGATAAATGGACTGCAAATCCAACGCCATCCTTTCCACTACCGCCGCGCCCCAGCCTCGCTCGCTTTGCCATAGCTTCAACTGGCGGCCAATGTCCCAATACAAATTTATTAGCTCGGCGTTGACCGCCCATACCGCACGCGATTGGGCAGCCTGAATGCGTTGTTTAATGGACTCCAGCGCCAGTCGATAGTCTGGGTGATGGATGATGTTGCTCATGCTGTGGCTTTCAGATGCACTTGAATGACAGCTTGCGCGCGTCAATCCGTCAACCGCTGCACGCCCTTCAGCGGGCAGGCGTAAATCGCGTTGCGCAGCGCGGCAATGGCGGCGTAGCGGGTGAAGGTGCGCCGCCAGGCCAGCACCACGCGGCGCGTGGGCACGGGCGGCTCGAAGGGCACGAAGCGGACGTGGCGGTCGTCGTCGGCCTCGGGCACGCTCAACTGCGGCACGACCGTGACGCCCATGCCGGCGGCCACCATGTACTTGATGGTTTCCAGTGACGAGCCTTCGAAGCTCTTGCGGATGCCATCGCTGCTGCTGGAAAACCGGGCGTATTCGGGGCAGACGTCGAGCACCTGGTCGCGAAAGCAGTGGCCGGTGCCCAGCAGCAGCAAGGTTTCCTGCTTCAGCGCTTCGGCGCTGATGGCTTCGCGCTGCGCCAGTGGGTGCTGGCGTGGCACGGCGACGCTGAAGGGCTCGTCATACAGCGGCGCCATGGCCAGGCCGGTGTCGGGAAACGGCTCGGCCAGAATGGCCGCATCGAGCTCGCCGGTGCGCAGCATCTCGAGCAGGCGCGCGGTGAAGTTTTCCTGCAGGATCAGCGGCATCTGCGGCACCCGCGCAATGGCCTCGCGCACCAGGTCGGGCAGCAGATAGGGGCCGATGGTGTAGATGACGCCGAGGCGCAGCGGCCCGTGCAGCGGGTCCTTGCCCTGCTGGGCGATCTCTTTGACGCGGGCGGCTTCTTCGAGCACGTTGCGCGCCTGCCGCACGATGGCCTCGCCCAGTGGCGTGACGGTGACCTCGCTGGCGCCGCGCTCGAACAGCTTGACGTCGAGTTCTTCCTCCAGCTTTTTGATTGCCACGCTGAGCGTGGGCTGTGAGACGAAGCAGCTGTCGGCGGCGCGGCCGAAGTGCTTTTCCTGGGCCACAGCGACGACGTAGCGCAATTCGGTCAATGTCATGAACCGAATTGTGGCGGCTCAGGCTTGCAGATAGTCGGCCTGCGCGCCCAGCCAACGGTTGACGTGGCGTTCGGCCAGCGCCGGGTGCTGCACCAGCAATTCAAGGGCTGCGGCATGCGCCTGCGGCACCAGTGCGGCGTCACCGATCAAATCGGCAAAGCGCAGCAGCGGTGCGCCTGACTGCCGCGCGCCCATGAACTCGCCGGGGCCGCGGATGTCGAGGTCGCGGCGGGCGATCTCGAAGCCATCGTTGGTCTCGGCCATGGCTTTGAGCCGCGCCCGGCCGCTGTCGGACAGCGGGCTGCCGTACAGCAGCACGCAGGCGCTGGCCACCGCGCCACGGCCGACGCGCCCACGCAGCTGGTGCAGCTGGCTCAGCCCGAAGCGCTCGGCGTGCTCGATCACCATCAGGCTGGCGTTGGGCACGTCGACGCCCACTTCAATCACCGTGGTGCTGACCAGCACCGCCATGTGCCCCTCGCTGAAGGCTGCCATCACCGCGGCTTTCTCGGCGGCTTTCATGCGGCCGTGCAACAAGCCGATGTCGACACCCGGCAGCGCCGCGCACAGCAGCGCATGGGTGGCGGTGGCGTTGCGCAGGTCGACGTGCTCGCTTTCCTCGATCAGCGGGCAGACCCAGTACACCTGCCGGCCTTGCGCCACGGCGTCGCGGATGCGCGCCACCACGGTGTCGCGCCGGCCTTCAGCGAACAGCTTGGTGACGATGGGTGTGCGCCCGGGCGGCAACTCGTCGAGCGTGCTGATGTCGAGGTCGGCGAACAGCGTCATGGCCAGCGTGCGCGGGATCGGGGTGGCGCTCATCATCAGCAAGTGCGGCTCGAGCTGCTGCTCGTCGAGCTTGTGCCGCAGCGCCAGCCGCTGCGCCACGCCGAAGCGGTGCTGTTCGTCGACGATGGCCAGCCCGAGCCGGGCGAACACCACGTCTCGCTGGATCACCGCGTGCGTGCCCACCACCAGCCCGGCTTCGCCAGACGCGACCCGCGCCAGCATGTCGCGCCGCGCCTTGCCCTGGCGGCTGCCGGTCAGCCACGCCACGCCAACGCCCAGCGGCTGCAGCCAGCCGACCAGCTTGCGAAAGTGCTGCTCGGCCAAAATTTCGGTGGGTGCCATCAACGCGCACTGCCAACCGGCATGAATGGCGACGGCCGCCGCCAGCGCCGCCACCACGGTTTTGCCC
>JANXMO010000362.1 GCA_025354615.1 Burkholderiales bacterium
TAACTTGCTTAAATTGAACATGACACTTCCTTGAAATTGCCGCCGTTTGAATCAATGTTTTCAACAGGCAGATCGTTTCACAGCCGGGCTGTTTGAACGGCAGCACATACGAAGTGATGTGCAGGAAAGCGAAACAAGGTCGTGAGATGCCATCGCAATCGTGCTTGCGTGGCTCTTTTTAAACAGCGCTCCGCTCATCACGTGCAGCCGACCGCCCATCCCTGGCGCTGCGTATGGTGCCGTTTGGACGGCCTCACAATCAGCGTTGATGAAGACAAAAAAAACACGGCGCTTGCGTGCCTTTTTCCTCAAAAGCCCCGCCATTCGCGCCCAGGGTTTCACCCTCATTGAAATGCTCACCACGATGTCGGTTGCCGCCGTGCTGCTGGCCGCGGCGGCGCCGGGCCTGGCGGGTTTTGTCCGCAGCAGCCGCATCAACGGCGCGCAGTCGGAGTTGGTGTCGGCCCTGATGCTGGCGCGCAGCGAGGCGGCCAAACGCGGGGTCGACGTTCAAATGGTCGGAGCCGATGCTTTGCAGCCGACCAACTTCGCCGCGGGCTGGCAAGTCGGTTGGGACAAGAACGGCGACGGCGTAATTGACGCGTCCGCTGGCAGCGAAGAACTCATTCGCGCTTATCCCGCGCTCGGCAAAAACGTTGTTGTCACCGCCTCGCAGGCTGCGCCGGCCGTGCGCTTCGCGGCCACGGGTTTCCTGTCACCCCCCACGCGGGTGGTGTTCAACGTTTGCGACAGTGGCGATACCTCCAGCACGGGTGAGGCGCGCGGCTACCGCGTCTCGCTCGAAGCCGTCGGTCTGGCCGACATCAAACCGTTCGCCGATATCACGCCTCGGCCCACCTGCCCATGAAGACCCGTTTGTCGTTTTGCGCCGCGCCGCCATGCCGCCGCGTTCGTCGTGTAATGAAGGGTTATGCGCTGTTCGAAGCGTTGATTGCCGTGGTCGTGTTATCGGTCGGCTTCGTGGGCGCCGCGCGCATGCAAACGGTGGGCCTCAAGCTCAACAACAGCGCGCATTCACGCCAGAAGGCCTCGCTATTGGCCTATCAAATGACCGACCGGATTCGCGCCAATTCGGCTGCTGATTACGTTGCCGCATCGTCCGCCACCGGCGGTTCTGCCGCCTGCCTGGACGCCAGCACCGGCTGCAGCCCGACGGAAATGGCCGCAGCCGATGTGGTGCAGTGGCAGGCCGACATCGCATCGCAACTGCCGCTGGCGTCAGGTGTCGTGTGCCAGGACAGCACGCCGAACGACCCCGACGCCACCGCAGCCGACCCGAAATGCGACGGCGTGGGCAACGCCCTCGTCGTCAAGGTGTTCTGGACCGACACCGTTGCCACGGCCGGTTCAGTGTTCGCCACGCCGGTGCGCCCGTTGTGAAGGCCCACGGTATGAAGCAGATGTTTTTTCGGTCCCTTGCGGCGCGTCCCCGTGGCTTCACGCTGGTCGAGTTGATGGTGGGGCTGGCCGTTGGCTTGTTTGTCTCGGTGATCGCCATTTCGCTGTTTGTCAGCTCGCGCAAGCTGCAGTCGGTCAATTCGGCCAGCAACCGGATGTCGGAAAACGCCCGGCTGGCGTTCGACCTGCTGCACAAAGACCTTCGCCTGGCCGGCTTTCGCGGCTGCAGTGATCAGTTCGACCGTGAGCCGGTGTCGGTGCTCAACCCGGGCGACGGCGGTTTTTTGGTTGATGCCAACGGTGTGCGCGGTTTTCGGGGCAGTGAAGGCGGCTTCACGCCGGCGCTGCCGGCACCGCTGCAAGCCCTCAGCCCGGCGCCGCTCACCGGCAGCGATGTGATTTCCGTGCGCGTGCCGGCGGATGCTTTGTCGCTCGGCCTGGTCGATTCGATGACGTCGAACACCGATGCGCCCAACGTGGGCACCCGTACCGCGGGCCACAATTTGATCAACAACGGCGACATCGTGTTGATGGCCAATTGCAAAAGCGCCGTGTTGTTCCAGGTGACCGGCACGGTGCCGCCTGCGGTGTCGGGCGTGTTGCAACACAGCGTTGGCAACAGCCCGGCGCCGGGCAATGCCACCGATGATTTGCGCAGCGCCTACAACCGCAGCGACACGGCGCTCTACCGCCTGCAGACCCGCCACTATTACGTCGCGCCCAGCGTGGCACGCGCTGGCACCAACTCCCTGTGGCGGTTGACGGTGCCGCCCCCCGCAACAGGGGCCGCGGCCGAGGAGGTGGTGGCGGGCGTCGATCGTCTGAACATCAGCTACGGGCTGGAGTTGGACAGCACGGCGGACCGCGCGGCCAACCGCTACATCACAGCCGACGCCATTGCGCCCGCGCAATGGAACAATGTTCTGAGCGCCCGCATTCAAATGCTGACGGCCACGGCCGACAACGGCACGGCGCAGGCCGCATCGACAGTGCAGTTCGCCGGCAGCAGCGTCAGCCCGGGCGACCGGCGGCTGCGCGAGGTTTACACCGAGGTCGTGGCCTTCAGAAACCAGCTGCCATGAAGAAGAAAAATTGCTTGAATGGCCTCCGCCAGCGCCAACACGGCGTGTCGCTGATCACCACCTTGCTGTTCACCGTGGCGGCGTTGTTGCTCGGTGTCTCGGTCATGGGCATCAATGTGATGCAGGAGCGGATGGTCGGCAACAGCCGCGACCGGGATCTGGCGTTCCAAGCCGCTGAAGCCGCACTGCGCGATGCGGAGCTTGACGTCAATGTCAACGTCGCGGACGACACGCCTTTTGTCGACACCTGTGACGCCGGCCTGTGCACCGCGCCATCACAGCGCACGCTGCCTTCAGCGTTGCAGGCCTTGCCGGTGGAGCAGCAACCGGGGTTTGATTGGGACAGCACGGCGAACACGCGCCGATACGGTGCCTATACGAACTTCACCGCGTTTCCCAATGTTTCAACACAGCCGGTTTATGTGATCGAGCGGCTCGGAACAATGGCCATGCCGCCGGGCGAAAGCCTGGTGCTGGGCGATGAAGCCAGCGTGCCCCGGCGGGCTTACCGCATCACCGCGCGCGCAACCGGTGCACGCCCTGAAACGGTCGTGACCTTGCAATCCATCTATTACCGGCGTTGATGAAGAAAAGATGCACAGCATGAAGCGATTCGAAACTCCTTTCTTTTCGACGCGCGCGGTAGGGCTGGCGGCAGCGGTGGTCAGTGGCGTCGGCTGTTTGGGCGCGTCGGCCGCCACCGTGCCGCTGCTGGCCGACTACCCGTTGTTTCTGGCGCCGCCCGTCACGCCGAACGTGCTGGTGCTGCTCGACAACTCGCAGTCGATGGACGCGACGATGGCCGGCAAAGTCGTGTCGGGCGATGACCCGAACACCAGAGGCAATACGGCGCGGCGCGTGCTGCGCCAGGTGATCAGTGACAACCGGGGGGCGTTCAACTGGGGCTTGGGCACTTTCGAGCTGCTGGGCGAACCTTATTTGTTCAACACGCTGGCGTATTTCCTGGGCAGCCAGACCACGATGGTCTATACCGACACGTGTTCGGTGCCTTTGGGCTCGGTGGCTGACGTCACCGGTTACTCGCCTGATGGCCCCCGTGTCGTGACCAGCGCGGCCGGCGTCACGCCGGTCACTTACAAAGACAACTGCCTTCAGAACCCGGACACCCTCAACGGCGCACCGCGCAATGTCAAGCGCTACATCACGTTTGAAGTGGCCGGTGATGACGCCAACATCAACGACGTTTACTACCTGGCTGCGCCCGACGCCTATGCCTTTGGCGTGGGCATTGCTGGCGGGTCGGGTCACCTTTACAACATCTACGGCCAGCGAGACGCCTCGACAGCGTGGACCGTGGCCAATTTCAATCCCGCGTCCTGTATCAGCTGCCCGGTCGATTTCACTCCCACCGATGCAGGCTTTTTGCCTGATGCAGCCTCGCAGCAGCGAATGTTGTTCCTGCGGCGCGGCTGGGGCTATGGCAACTCGGCCAGCGGCGCAGGCCGTATTGTTGAACCGGTGGCGGCGGCTGCTGCCTCCACGCCGGCCGAGATAGCTGCTGAAAGCGCCCACTACACGACGCTGATGACCGCGTTGTCACCGGAAACCAATGCGGCCAGCAATGAAATCAAAAACGGCGCCTACGTGACGCCACTGGCCGGCACGCTGGGAACGGCCCGCAAGTACTTCGAGGGCCGTTTGCCCAATGCAAAAAGCCCCATCACCCAAACGTGTCAGCGCAGCTATGTGGTGCTGGCCACTGACGGCAACCCCACGGGTAAAGCCGACGGCACGCTCTACGGCACTGCAGACTGGACCAATACCCGCCTCGGCCCTGACCAGTGGCGCTATGGCATCGCGCAAAACGAGGTGTTCAACGAAATTTCACGCGTTGACGGATCGGGCCAACCCGTTGGCGGCTTGCGTGCCGCACAAGTGTCAGGCGCCAATCTCGCCAACAGCGCCGTGTCCGGCATAAAGGCGGACATCAAGACCTATGTCATCGGCCTGGGCAAAACAGTGATCAACGACAGCTCGCTGGCGTCGCTCGATGAAATGGCCCAGCTGGGCGCAGGCGCTCCCAAAGCCTTCCGTGCCGACAGTGTGGAGGCGGTGCAGTCAGCTTTCCAGTCGGTCATCAGCAGCATCCAGGAGCAGTCGGGCGCTTCGGCGTCGGCATCGGTCAGCTCGACCGTGTTGAACGACAGCACGGTGCTGTACGAGCCGTCATTCGACAGCTCGCACTGGACCGGCGATTTGAAAGCCTTCAACGTTGATGCGACCGGCACGCCGCTCACCACGCCGCTGTGGAGTGCCTCGGCCCAATTGAAGGCGCAGGACTGGGACCGGGGCCGTGCCATCGTGACTTACAAGCCCTTCGGTGCACCGGGTACGCGCGGCATTCCTTTCCGCTGGCCGGCCAACGCGGCAGCACCCACGGCGCAAGAATTCGATGCGGCGCAGGTTGCACTGCTCAACACCTCTTCCACAGGCGCTGTTGATGGCGAAGGCCTGTTGCGCCTGCAATATTTGCGCGGTGACAGCAGCCATGAGCTGGCACGCTGCGGTACCTGTACGCCGGGGTGGCGCAGCCGCACGACGCCGCTGGGCGACATGATCGATTCCGCGCCGCTGCTGGTCGGCGCGCCAAACGGCGCGTATTACGACGACATTGCGTCTGCTTCCTACAGCGCTTTCGTGGCCAGCCAGCGCCAGCGCAAAAAGGTGATCTACGTCGGCGCCAACGACGGCATGTTGCATGCCTTCGATGCGGCGCAGGGGCGTGAGCTGATGGCTTATGTCCCGTCACCCGTGTATGCATCGCTGAGCCAGTTGATGTCACCGACCTACACGCACCGTTACTACGCCAATGGCTCGCCCATGGTGGGCGACGCGTTCTATGGTGGCAGCTGGAAATCGCTGCTGGTGTCAGGGATGCGGGCCGGTGGCAAAGGTGTGTTCGCACTCGACATCACCCGCCCCGAAAACTTCAGCGAAGCCAATGCCAACAGCATCGTGCGCTGGGAATTTTTGAATACGCAAGACCCCGACGTCGGCTTTGTGTATTCGCAACCAGTGATCGTCAAGACGAATGACGGCCGCTGGTCGGTGATCGTGGCCAATGGTTACAACGCAACGGTCGGCGGTGCGCCCGGCAGCAGTGGGCATGCGGTGCTGTTCGTGCTGGATGCGGAAACCGGCGCGGTCAAAAAGAAGATCGACACCGGCGCGGGTACGCTGGCCAGCCCGAACGGCTTGTCAGGGTCGGCGTTGATCGACGTCAATGACGATGGCGCAGCCGACGTTGCCTATGCCGGCGACCTCAATGGCAACCTGTGGAAGTTCGATCTGTCATCGTCATCGCCGTCGTCCTGGGCTGTGGGCAATGGCGGCGCTGCCTTGTTCAATACCGATGAAGGCCATCCGGAGGACGGCGTCCGTGCCATCACAGGTCGGCCCAACGTGGCGGCTTTCCCGGGCGGCGGCTACATCGTGGTGTTTGGCAGCGGCCGCTACCTTTCAAAAGCCGATGTCACGTCCACTGCGGCGCAAACGCTTTATGGCATCCGCGACAACTTGGTGCCCGGTACGGTGACGCAGGACGCCCTGGTCCAGCAAACCGTCGTCGCGACCGCCAGTGGAGCCGATGGCGCGCTTTACCGCCTTACCACCCATGCCGTGGGCCAGCCGGCTGACGCGCCTTCCGCAGGCGACGCAGCGGTGTCGGTGCCCGCCTACTACAGCGGCAAGCGGGGCTGGTACCTGAACCTGCCGACGACGGGTGAACGCGCCGTTACCGATTCACGGCTGCGCGGCGGGCGCGCGATCTTCAGCACCTCGATTCCCGACGTCAGCAACGCATGTGCTTATGGAGGCAATGGCTGGTTGATGGAAATTGATGCGGTGACCGGAAACCGCGATGACCGGGGCACCTTTGACACCAACAACAACGGCGTGGTGGATGCGAGTGACACGATTGCCTTTGCCGCGGCAAAAGGCAACGTGGCCAGCGGGCGTTATTTCGATGGCATTCCCGCTTCTCCAACCACGCTGGGCAAACCCGACAAATCAGCCGACCCCAACAACCCGGGCAAGCCGCGCAGCGCGTGTACCGAGATCCGCTACGTGACCCGCTCGGATGGCCGGACCGAGCCGGTCACGGTGGCGTGCGGCAATGCGAACGCGGGGCGCGCCATGTGGCGTGAAGTGCGATGACACGGCGCGGCGTCAATGTGTTGCCGTGGCTCGGGTTGCGCCCTGGCGCTACCGTGCTCGCCTTGCTGACGGCTGCTTCCACCGCGGCACATGCGGTGCGTGCCGCGGATACGCCGCCGCCCGTGCCAGCGGCGGTGCGGCTGGCGCACCCGCCCGCATCAAATAACGATCCGGCAGGGGCGCTGTTCGATGGTCGCATCACGGCGCTCGATCTGGATGCTGGCCGTATCGTGATCAACGGCATTTCATTTCAGCTGAGTGAAAAGCGCACGCAGGTTTTTCGCCAAGGCCTGCCGGCACCTGCCAGCGCGCTGCGGCTGGGCGAACGCGTTCATTACGGCGTGGCCGGCGCCGACCCTGCTCAACGGGTGTTGACCACCGTTTATGCACGCTGACCACACGAAGGACGTTCACATGAAGGCGTGCAAGGGCTTTACGCTGATGGAGTTGATGATCACGGTGGCCGTTGTCGGCTTGCTGGCAACGGTGGCTTACCCGTCTTACCAAAGCATGGTGCTGAAGGCGCGGCGCGCCGACGCCAAGGCGGCATTGACCAATGCCGCGCAACGCCTGGAGCGGTTCTACACCGAGAACAACCGCTATGAAACCGCGTGCCTCGCAGGCTCCGGCTGCACGGCGCAAAACCAGGTGTATGGCGCGCTGACTGAAAACGGCCACTATGCGTTGACACTGCCGCAAGACCAGCTCAAGGCACATTCGTTCGTGCTGGTGGCGACGCCGCTGGGCGCGCAGCTGAACGACGCATGCGGCACGTTCACACTGAACCAAGCCGGTGAGCGGCAGGTCAGCGGGGGCTTGGAAACCAATGCCGCGAAGTGCTGGTGAGGGCCTTGAAAAGGCAATCAATCCGCTTGGCTTTTAACGCTGGCTGACTTTTGACGCTTGGCGCGGCGGCAACCTGAGTTCAAACGCGGCTGTTACAACTCACGCGTTCGCGCCAGCGGCGGGTTCTTCGCGAAGTAACGGCGAATGCCGGTAGAGACGGCATCCACCAGTTGGGCCTGGTAGTCGGCGTCCCGCAGCTTGGCTTCTTCTTCCGGGTTCGAGATAAAGGCCGTTTCGACCAGGATGGAAGGGATGTCGGGCGCCTTCAGCACCGCAAACCCGGCTTGCTCAACGCTGCCCTTGTGCAGCTTGCCGACTTTGCCGATCTGGCCAATCACTTCGTGGCCGAGTTTCAGGCTGTCCTTGATTTGCGCCGTGGTGCTCATGTCGAGCAGCGCGCGCATCACCGTCGGGTCCTTGGTTTGGGCGTTGTTGATGCCACCGACCAAGTCGGCGGCGTTTTCGCGGCTGGCCATCCAGCGCGCCGCAGCGCTGCTGGCGCCGCCTTGGCTGAGTGCGAACACCGAGGCGCCGCGGGCCTGCGGCGTCAAAAACGCATCGGCGTGGATCGACACGAATAAATCGGCTTGAACCCGCCGCGCCTTGCGCACCCGCTCGTGCAGCGGCACGAAAAAGTCGGCGTCGCGTGTCAACATGGCGCGCATGCCGGGCACGGCGTTCAAGCGGTCGCGCAACTGCAGTGCCACTTGCAACACCACGTCTTTTTCACGCAGGCCGCTGGGGCCGATGGCACCCGGGTCTTCGCCGCCATGGCCGGGGTCGAGCGCCACGATCACCAGCCGGTCGATACGGCCGGGCGACAGCGAAGGAGTCGCGGTCACCGGCGCCGCAGGTTTGATGGCGGGGCTGCTCGCAGGCAAAGCCGGTTTTGCTGAAGGCAATGGCTTGTCCAGCTGGCCGATCAATTCGCCCAGCGCATCCCGCACCGCCTGGGCGGCGTTCTGTTCAGCCTGTTCTTTTTCCTGAATCAAGGCCTGCAACGGGTCACGCTCCTGCGTCGGGTACAAATCGAATACCAGCCGGTGCCGGTAAGCCGCCACCGGCGCCAGAGTGAACAGCTGCGGTGCGGTGGCCTGCTTCAGGTCGATCACCAGGCGCACCACGCGCGGCTGGT
>JANXMO010000366.1 GCA_025354615.1 Burkholderiales bacterium
TGACCGGCGGCAGCGCCAGCTCGTTCGCAATGTGCGTGTTCTTGATCGACAAGGCTTCATCGAGTGACTTGCCTTTGACCCACTCGGTGACCAGCGAACTCGATGCAATCGCCGAGCCACAACCGTAGGTTTTGAACTTCGCATCTTCGATCAATCCGGTGGCCGGGTCGACGCGAATCTGCAGCTTCATCACGTCGCCACAGGCAGGCGCGCCGACCATGCCGGTGCCTACGCTGTCGTCACCTTTGTCAAAGCTGCCGACGTTGCGCGGGTTCTCGTAGTGCTCGATAACTTTTTCGCTATAAGCCATTGTTCACTCCTGCTGTTTTGTTTGATCGCGAGCCGACGTCAATGCGCCGCCCACTGGATGGCGCCAATATCGACGCCTTCCTTGTACATATCCCATAGCGGTGACAAATCACGCAGCTTGGCCACGCGGTCTTTCAGCGTGGCGACCACATAATCGATTTCTTCGACGGTCGTGAAACGACCAATTGTCATGCGCAGACTCGAATGCGCCAACTCATCACTACGGCCCAGTGCCCGCAACACATAGCTGGGCTCCAGGCTGGCCGAGGTGCAGGCCGAGCCAGACGACACGGCAATCCCTTTGATGCCCATGATCAGCGACTCACCTTCGACGAAATTGAAGCTGATGTTGACGTTGTGCGGCACGCGCTGCGTTGGGTGACCGTTGAGAAAAGCTTGTTCAATATCCGACAAGCCATTGAGAAGGCGGCGCTGCAACATCGCGATGCGTTCGTTTTCCACCACCATTTCTTCGCGTGCAATACGAAAAGCTTCACCCATGCCAACGATCTGGTGCGTAGGCAAAGTGCCCGAGCGCATGCCACGTTCATGGCCGCCGCCATGCATCTGCGCTTCCAGCCGAACCCGCGGCTTGCGCCGCACATACAGAGCGCCAACGCCCTTGGGGCCATAGGTTTTGTGTGAGGCCAGGCTCATCAAGTCGACAGGCAAATCATTCATGTCAATCGCCACTTTTCCGGTGGCCTGTGCCGCATCGACGTGAAAGATGATGCCCCGTTCACGGCACAAGGCGCCTATTGCCGCAACATCTTGAATGACACCAATTTCATTGTTGACGAACATCACCGAGACCAAAATCGTGTCGGGCCGCAGCGCTGATTGCAGGCTGTTGAAGTCGAGCAACCCGTCTTCCTGCACATTTAGATAGGTGACTTCAAAGCCTTGGCGCTCCAGTTCACGCATGGTGTCAAGCACGGCCTTGTGTTCCGTTTTAACGGTGATCAAGTGCTTGCCGCGCGTTTTATAAAAATGGGCAGCGCCTTTGAGGGCCAGGTTTATGGATTCGGTGGCGCCGGAGGTCCACACGATCTCGCGCGGGTCAGCATTGATTAAAGCGGCAACGTCGGCACGTGACTTTTCCACCACGGCTTCAGCTTCCCAGCCCCAGGCGTGGCTGCGCGACGCCGGGTTGCCAAAATGCTCACGCAGCCAGGGCACCATAGCGTCAACCACACGCTGGTCAACCGGGCTGGTGGCGCCATAGTCCATGTAGATCGGAAAGTGAGGCGTTGCGTTCATGGCGTTGGCTTGCAAATTACTTCGAGAAAGCAGCACCAAAAGCAAACACGGAGTTGGGTGCCGTGATGCGAATCGGCTTGACCACCGGCTGCGTTGAGATCGCCCGCTTGACAGGCGCGCCTTCAATGGCAATACCCTTGGCGACCTGTTCTTGAACCAGGGCTTTCAATGAAATTGAACTCAGGTACTCGATCATCTTGGTGTTCAGACTAGCCCACAAATCGTGTGTCATGCAGCGGCCAGCGTCTTGGCCCATGCAGTTTTCCTTGCCGGCGCAGCTGGTGGCATCGAGGGGTTCATCAACGGCCACAATGATGTCAGCCACGGTGATTTCTTCTGATGGCCGACCCAATGAATAGCCGCCGCCCGGGCCCCGTGTACTTTCAACCAACTCGTGGCGCCGCAGCTTGCCAAACAGCTGCTCCAAATATGAAAGGGAAATTTGTTGACGGGCACTGATGGCGGCCAATGCAACAGGTCCGGTGTTCTCGCGCAATGCAAGATCGATCATGGCGGTCACGGCAAAGCGGCCTTTAGTGGTCAAACGCATGAATTCCTCCTGGAGCCGGGTACGGCATGAAACAAGACAACCAAAAAGGATTCCGCTCACTCCATGCGTCTAGGAACTCGAGCAAAACTTGTGCTTCTCAATTCCGACTGGTTTAGTCGAGTATAGCGGAGGCCCCATGGTTCGGTCGCTGCAGGCTCAGAAAGTTCACTGTTTTGGCAGTTGAATTGTCCTGGACAAATAAATAACGAGTCCATCGCACGCGTCTTCAATCAGCGCCATCACATTGGCAAACCCTTGCGCGGAACCGTAGTAAGGATCCGGCACGATCGCACTGCGCGGCGCTGCAGCAAACGCCATCAACTGGCTGACTTGCGCGCGGTTTGGTACTGGACAAAGCGCCTTCAAAAAAGCTTTATTGTCCTCATCCATCGCCAAGATGAGGTCAAATCGATCGAAATCCAGAACCGTCACTTGTCGGGCGCGTAATGGGCCCAGCGCGTAACCGCGTTGCGCGGCGGCAGCGATGGCTCGTTTATCAGGCCGCGTGCCCATGGGTTGCGCATGCGTACCGGCAGAGTCAACTTCCACCAGATCGGCCAGCCCCGCTGCCTGAAGCTTTTGACGCAGCACGCCCTCAGCCGTGGGCGAGCGGCAAATATTGCCCATGCACACCATCAAAACGCGAAACGGCATCACTTCGCCGCACGCAAGGGCACGATGTTGTCACTGCCGGCGGCCCCAAAGGCCTGCTCACGCAACAGTGCCAACTGGTCACGAATGCGACCGGCTTTTTCAAATTCGAGCTGGCGGGCGTGTTCCAACATCTGTTTTTCCAGTTGCTTGATGCGCTTGCTGAGGTCTTTTTCACTCAGCTGCTCAATTTCAGCAGCCGCTTGCAATGACTGCAAATCGTCTTTGCCAGTTTTTTCGGCATAAACACCGTCAATCAATTCCTTGATTTTCTTGTGAATGCTCTTCGGGGTGATACCCAACGCCAGGTTATGCGCCACTTGCTTGGTGCGGCGGCGCTCGGTTTCGTCAATCGCCCGCCGCATCGATTCGGTGATTTTGTCGGCATACAAAATGGCACGGCCATTGAGGTTGCGGGCAGCCCGTCCAATCGTCTGTATCAAACTGCGTTCGGAACGCAAAAAGCCTTCTTTGTCGGCATCCAGAATGGCAACCAGCGACACCTCGGGAATATCCAGGCCCTCACGCAGCAAGTTAATGCCCACCAGCACGTCAAAAGTGCCCAGCCGCAGGTCGCGCAGAATCTCAACGCGTTCGACGGTTTCGATATCGCTGTGCAAATAGCGCACCTTGACCCCGTTGTCGCTGAGGTAATCGGTCAGCTGCTCGGCCATGCGCTTGGTCAGCGTGGTGATGAGAACGCGCTCGCCAAGCTCCACCCGCAGGCGGATCTCCTGCAACACGTCGTCAACCTGGTGCACCGCCGGGCGCACTTCCACCATCGGGTCCACCAGCCCGGTCGGTCGCACCAGCTGTTCAACGACCTGGCCGGAAGCGCCTTGTTCATAAGCCGCTGGCGTGGCGGAAACAAACACCGCCTGGCGCATCTTGGTCTCGAATTCTTCGAACTTCAGCGGCCGGTTGTCCAGCGCGCTGGGCAGGCGAAAAC
>JANXMO010000369.1 GCA_025354615.1 Burkholderiales bacterium
CCGGGCAGGCCACGGCGGGTGAAGAATTCGAGCCTGATTATTTGAACATCGGGGCTTGCAAGATGCCGCGAACAACGCGCAGAACGGCCTTCACTTCGCCGCCTTGGTGCCGAGCCGGCCGCCCTACAGTAAACGGACCGGCCCGCCTTTGGATGCCCCCATGAACGTCAGTCTTCCGCCCTTCAATTTCGCCCAGGCCGCCGCCCGTGCCGGCCTGAACCCGAATGGCCAGGCGTTGAAGACGGCAGTCGTGCCGGCAGCGACGGGCGATTTCCAGCAGGCGTTGACGCAAGCGCTCAAATCGGTCAGCGCCAGCCAGGACAAGGCAACGTGGATGTCCCGCGAAGTGCAGCTCGACAACCCGACCGTGGGCATCGAGGACACGATGGTCGCGCTGCAAAAAGCGCAAATCGGCTTTCAGACCACGCTGCAGGTGCGCAACCGCCTGGTGCAGGCGTATTCGGACATCATGGGCATGCAGGTCTGAACGCTGCCAGGCGGAGCGATGTCAAGCCCGCAGAGGCGGTGCGGGCAGGGCAAGTACCGCATCTTCAGGCATCTTGATAAGAACTGTGTCGGCGAACAGGTGACCTTCCAACAACGCAGCTTTGTTCGCCTCGCTTTCTCCATCCGTTGGCTGACGCGCCACCGGCGGCGGGTTGAGCGCCTGCTCCGTCCAACTGAGCGCCGTGGTCTGCCGCTCCGTTAGATAACCGATCATGTTTTGATTCAAACCCAGATCGGCGCAAACTTTTTCGGCCGCGTCACCGCACAGAACACGATGCAAAGCGGGGCCTGTGGCAGCGATATGCGCCAGTGTGTTTGCAGCAGAGGCGACGGCAGGGCCCGACTGCTCGACCACCTTTAAAACATTGCCGCCGTTGAAAATTCTTTGCACTGCCCATTGGGTTTCCAGCCAATTGATGCAAAGCGGTTCGGTCAGCCCTGTCTGCCGCAAAAAAGCATTGAAATCATCGGCACTGCCCGATTGCGGATTTGCCAGTGCTGGCTCCGCGATGTTGCGCATTTGCCAATCAATGTCGGCTCTCTCCTGGTCTGTTTTGGCGTGGACAAGGCCAGAAAAGTTATCCAGCCATTGGCATGCTGCCTGGTTATCTATCTTGTACATCTCTTTCATGTTCGCGGCGGACTGGCCTTTCAGCAAGCCCGCCGTGGCGTGCCGGCGCGAGGCCACGAATTGAACGATGTAGATGCCCTCCTGGTTGTTCAAACCCGTACAGAGGCGGGTGCTTTCCACGTCGTGCCCCCGCAGCACGCGTTCCATGGCGGCACTGAAGCTCAGCCACCCCAGGACAATGGGATTGCTGATGCCTCTGTCTCGTTGCGCAAACGGCAGGAGTTTTCCATTGGCCACGTCCTGGAAAGCGGGATTGCCGGCAGCCAGGGTTTGCAAACGAAGCACTTGTGCCGGGTCTTTGAGCTGCCACTGCACAGCAAGACTCGTTGCGGAATGACCATCCAACACTTTTTTTTCTGCCTGAACGGCAAGCGCCCGGATGAAGTCTGGTTTCAAGGCCAATGGCACATCTTTCAACGCCTGCTCCATGCCTGCGCCGCAATCCAAGGCATCGACGACGGCCTGCCATTGCTGGGATTCCTTTAAAACCGGCGTAGCGCCAGGCGGCAAGCCGGCGCGTGGTGCTGCCCGGCCCGCGCCGGGTGCTGGCGATGGCGATGGCGATGGCGATGGCCTGCGAGACAAAGCACTGGCCGCGTCGATCAACGGCAAATCAGCGCGCAATGCCGATGCTTCCGCAGGCCGGCCGGGGGAGGGTGATGGCAAACGCTGTGGCGCGCCCGTATTTGAAACACCAAGAAAATTTTTGGAGCGTGTCATGAAAACCTCGATACAAGGGAAGTTGGGTGTGTCACAAGGTGAACACGGCGCATGCCAGGCACTCCAGGTGTGAGCAGGCGGGCACTCATGGCGGACTGTTGGGCGGTGGGCCGGTGAGGAAGGTCCTCACATGCAAGTCGTCGGCATTCCCCTTCTGCGCAGGCCGGGCCAGCTCGCTCACGGCTTGCGAATGCTGTTGTTGAAGCTGCGCCACTACCGTTTCGAGATGCGGTTGCGATTGCCAGCCGAGCGCGCGGCTGACGTCGGCAGGCGCTTCGCCTTGGAATATCCGGCTCCAGGCCGGACCAAGCAACGAGAGGGTCGCCAGCAAGTCGCACTGCGTTTCGTTGGGCACGTTCAGCGGGTGCGCCAGCGCGGCAAGAGAGTCGCCTTGCAACACCCGATCGATCACATGCTGCATCCTCAACCACTGCACGCACAGCGCCTGGCCAATGTGGTGACGGTTGGCCACGGCGTCGACGTCATGCGCGCCCTTTCGAAGTGCATCCAGCGCCGGCCCGGCCGCTGTTGCCATTTGTGCGATGACCTGTGCACGAACACTCATCGGCATATTTCGAACAGTGAGGGCCAGGTCATCCAACAACCCAAGTGCCTTGGATGATTGAAAATCCAACTGTTTTTGCACCACTTCTTTTTGATACCCACCCAGAATCTTTGCAGCGCCGCTGCCACTGGCTGAAAGTGTCTCGAGAGTCTCCAACAGGTCGGGACTCGTGAAAGCGAAAGCGCTTTTCGCGGCGCGGGCGCTGCCGCCGCCAATCACATAGGCGATTGCGGCGTTGTTGCGCAGCCACTCAACGCATTGAGGCGTGCGGATGCCGGTTTCAGTCAATACCTCCGCCAACGGCCGATCGTTGTGCAAGAGCGCGGCCAGCCCGTGGGTACGGGCGGCCGTCATTTCAAGGCTCAGCACCTGCGAAGCGTCCGTGATGCCCCAGCTGCGTGCCGTGGCCTGAACGTGGCCGCCATGTGCCACCCGCGCCTGCGCCGTGGTGAAGCGCAGCGCATTCGGGCTGCCCTGCCGCTGCGTCGCCAAGGGATTGATCGCCAGCGCGTCGGCGTTTGTGGACGTGGATGGCGAAGGCGAAGGCGACAATCTGCCGGCACGGCGCGGTGCGGCTGCACTGCCGCTCGCTGCTGGCGAGGCGTCCGGTCGGCGTCGTTTCAAGCCCGACGGTGTCTCCGGTGACGGGGCACGAACGATCGAACCTGAAGAGGCCGGGCGATTTTCAAAGGACGGGCTGCGAATCGGTGCGACACCGAGGGGCCTACCCATGATTTTTTCGCCCGCCATCAAAGCCCCTTGAAACGCCGCTCAAATCATCGGGCGGTCGCCATGAAGCGATGCGCTCCACCGGGCGGTATCTGCGGCCAGGTGACTTGCGGGCGAAGAGGCGATTGAACCTCCGCGCCAGCGGCCTGCTGCAATAGCGCACACGGTGGCGCGGGCCGGTGCAGTGTGCCGCAGTGTGATGGCGCCGTCTGGCCTCGGGAACGGTCGCAGCTGAGCTGGAGATCAGCAGGTTTCATGGGACACCCTCGTCATAAAAAGTCAGTCATCTCCCGACAGCCACCCCGTGCGGCGGCACTGCCATAAAAGTCTTCCGAAGCAAGGTTCGGAACGTCGTTGGCAATGCCTTTCGTTGGAGTTGCCAGCATGCGGGACTTGCCAGATCTGTTTCAACCCGCATGCGACGTGCTGTCCAAAAAACCGAAGTTGTTGTTCGAGGCGCTGCGGAAAAAGACGGTTGCCAGGCTGCAACACATCAAAGGCCGTTGCCATACCGTTGGCAGCCGCCTGTATCTAGTGCAGTGTTTCACGCTGATCGGCACTTATAAAACCGCGCCTTTGCCCCTGTAGCGGCGTTGCTTATCCTCGCGATACCTCGGTATCGCTGTGGTGGGCGCCTTGCCACAGCGCCAAATGCATCGGCTTTATAAGTACCGCCATCAGTGAAACACTGCACTAGTGCAAGTGGGCGGGGCGGCGTTGCTTCAGGGGTTGTCTAGCGGCGTCACCAGATAATTGTCGAACTGAAAAGGCGCTCCCGCCGGTTCGTCCGTGGCTGTTCGAACCACTGTGACGGGCTCAATTGCCACAGCGGCTGGTCCCTCGGCCAACGCCTTTTGTTGACGCACTCTGAGCGCGGCAAGGGCCTGCTCGCCCAAACCCAATGCCTGACAAACCGCTGCCGGCTTCTCGCCTTCCAGCACCCGTTGCCAGCCCGGCCCCACCGTGGCCAGGGTTGTGAGCAACGGGCGTTGGGGCTCGAGGCTGGAGTGCTGGCGCAGCACATCCGCCACATTGGCGCCATTCAACGTCAGCGCCACTGCATGCTGAAGCCGCAGCCAATCCAGGCAGAGGGGGTGGTCGATGCCGCGCGCGGCCGCCCACGGCGCCAGTTCAATGGCTTCCTCGTTCGACAAAGCGTGTGTCGCGCCTTGCGCCAAGCCTATTTGGTGTCTGATCCGCGCTTGCTCTTCCGCCGTCTGCAAGCCGATGCTCTCGGCAAGACCGAACAGCACGTTGCGGGCGAAGGCGTCATCTTGCAACCCCATTTCAGTGGCCACGTAAAGCGCGCCGTTGCCCATCAACACCTGCGCGCCCGCCGTGCCATCGAGCAGCAACTGCTTCAACGTGATCTGCAGCCCTTCGTTTTCAAAGCCAAGTTCTTTCAGGGTGGTGTCAACGGGGGCCCCGTGGTGAGCCACCCGTTGAATTGCCACGTTCATGGCCAGCCATTGCTGGCACTGCCTTTGACTGTCGACACCGTGCCGCGCGGCGTCG
>JANXMO010000438.1 GCA_025354615.1 Burkholderiales bacterium
GCTGCCAGGCCGTGGCACTGGCGTTGCCCGGCGTGTCGGAGGCCACTGCGTGGCTCGCTGCGCAAGCGGTTGATGAGCCGGCCGTGTTGCTGGCTGCTGCGGGAGGCCAGCCTGAAGAGGCACTGGCATTGGCCCGCGACGGCGTTACCGCAACACAATGGCTGGCGCTGCCCGCCCAGTTGGCCCGCGGTGACGCTGCCACGTTGACCGGCTGGCCGATGGCGCGCGCGATCGACGCCTTGTTCAAGGTTTGTCATGACGCCTGGCGCTTGGCGATTGCCGCGCCGCCGCGCTACTTTCCGCCCGATGTGTTGCCAAAAGCGGCTTCGCCAACGGCGCTGCGCCGCTGGCACCGCGAGCTGGCCCGCGTGGCCCGCCACGCCGAGCACCCATGGCATGCCGGGCTGCTGCTGGAGTCGCTGGCCCAGCAGGCGGGGCTGGCCTTGCAACAGGCCGATCACGCTGCGGCTTGAAGCGATGCCGAACCCGCCGCCCGCAGGCCGCGCCTCGCTACACTGAAGGCCATGAACGACCCCGCACCGCGCGCTGTTCCCCCTGTTGTTCCTGCGGTCGTGCCGGCCCCCGGGGGCGCGCGGCCGAGCGTGATCCAGCTCGTGTTCCGCGAAAAAGGCGCGCTGTATGCCGCCTACATTCCGCTGCTGTCGGAAGGTGGGCTGTTCGTGCCGACGCTGCGCGACTACCGGTTGGGTGAAGACATCTACCTGCTGCTGTCATTGCCCGATGACCCGCAGCGTTACCCGGTGGCCGGCAAAGTGGCGTGGATCACGCCCGCCAATGCGTCGGGCGGCCGCACCCAAGGCGTCGGTGTGCGCTTCCCGACGGACGAAAAAACGCGTGGCGTGCGGTTGAAGATCGAGGAAATCCTCGGCACATCGATTTCATCGTCAAAGCCGACGCAAACCATTTGAAGGCCAGTGCCCTAGCAGCCGCGCCGGCTTTTTGTTTTTTCTTTCGTCGAGCCGTATGTACGTTGACTCCCATTGCCACTTGAGCATGCCCGCGCTGGCAGCACAGTTGCCGCAAATCCGCGTCGAGATGCAAGCGGCGGGTGTTGACCGCGCGCTGTGCATCTGCACCACTCTCGAAGAGTTCGAAGCCGTTCATGCTCTGGCCTGCTCGCATGACAATTTCTGGGCCAGCGTGGGCGTCCACCCCGACAACGAAGGCGTTCGCGAGCCGGCTGTTGACACCTTGCTGGCACTGGCCGCACGGCCGCGTGTGGTGGCCATCGGTGAAACCGGGCTGGACTACTACCGCCTGGGCGAGCGCAGCACCGCCGACATGCAGTGGCAGCGTGACCGTTTCCAGGTGCACATCGAAGCCGCGCGCCGCAGCGGGCTGCCGCTGGTGATTCACACACGGGCGGCGTCGGCCGACACCGTGGCTCTGTTGCGCGAGGCCAGCGCTGAAGCCGCGAGCGGCCTGGCGGCGCCCACCGGCGTGTTTCACTGTTTCACCGAAACCATGGATGTCGCCCGGGCTGCGCTCGACCTTGGCTTCTACATCTCGTTTTCCGGCATCCTGACGTTTCGCAACGCGGCCGATTTACGCGAGGTCGCCCGCTTCGTTCCGCTCGACCGCTGCCTGATCGAAACCGACAGCCCTTATCTGGCGCCAGTGCCGCACCGCGGCAAAACCAACACGCCGGCTTGGCTGCCCTGGGTGGCGCGCCAATTGGCGGAGCTGAAGGCCTTGGACGTCGAGGCCGTGGCGCAGGCCACCAGTGCCAATTTCGAGCGGCTGTTCAGCCGAACCGTGAGCCCGGCCGCCGCGCCGCAGTTGGCTTCTTTTTCACCAGGAATGGCATGAAGGCAATACTGAAATTCAAAGCCGCAGCGGTGCTGTGCGTGTGCTTGTCGGCAGGCACGGCCGCATGGGCCGGTTCCTATGACGATTTTTTTGCGGCCATCACACGTGACAACCGCGAGACCATTGAGAGTTTGCTGCAGCGCGGCTTCGATCCCAACTCACGCAACGGCGGCGGGCAGACCGGGTTGTACCTGGCCTTGCGCAGCGGTTCGCTGAAAGCGGCCGATGCCTTGATTCAAGCGCCGGCGCTGCAGGTTGATGCTCTCAACGCCAATGGCGAAACCGCGCTGATGATGGCCGCATTGCGCGGCCACACCGCGCAGGTGCGGCAGCTGCTGCAACGCGGCGCGCAAATCAATTCGTCCGGATGGACTGCCTTGCACTACGCCGCCACCGGGCCGCAACCCGATGTGGTGACCTTGCTGCTCGACCGTGGCGCAAGCGTTGACGCCGAATCCCCCAACCGCACCACGCCGTTGATGATGGCCGCCCGTTACGGCGCCGAGAGCAGTGTTGAAGCGCTGTTGGCGCGCGGTGCCAGCCTTTCGCACCGCAACGACCAGGGCCGCACAGCGGCTGACTTTGCACGCCTGGCCGGCCGCAACGCGTTGGCCAGCCGCCTGTCGCCCTGACACGCTTGTCATCCTCCGCCTGACAGTGTTTACGGCGCGCCACCCTGTTGCGGCGCGCCGGCGCGGCCTAGAGTCAGTTCCATCGAATCCTCTTGATCTGGAGCTGCTCATGCAAACCGCCATCGTTGCCAACCCTTTTGCCTTGATGCTCAATCCTGAAGAAGTGTTTCGAGCCATCGAGCACTCGGAACGGCTGGGCCGTTTGCAGGCGCGCATTTGCCGGCCGCTGGACAAACCGCTGATTCCCAAGGTGGACGACGAAACCCTGGTGGATGACGACGAAGCTGACGACATCGACGAAGCCTGAGTTGCCGTTTCCCCCAGCCCGTATTGTTCTGATGCCTGCGCTGTGACCTGATTTTTGCGGCTGCTCCTGGCCTGGCCCACCCGGGCCGGGGGCAGAATGCGAAACCAAGTGGCATCACGGGTGAACAAAGAATGCGGGCTGGGTTGGGAATTGGAAGCGTGCTGGTCGCGCTGCTCATCGTGTTGCTGTTGACCGTGCGCGGGCTGCGCCAACCCCATGACGCAGCCTCTGCCGCACCGGCCACGGCAAGCGCCGCCGCTTCAGCGTCCACGAACGCATTGTTGGCAACGCCGCAGCAAGTGCAGCAGGATGTGAACGCGGCGCTGCGTGAAGGCGCTGCGCGCAATGAAGCGGCTGAGCGGGACTTGAAGTGAGCCTGCCAGTGGCCGCGCTGCCGCCCGTGGCCGTGACGGCGGCCGATGGTGCGGATGTCTACGCGATGCGCATCGCGCTTGATCAGGCGCGCAACGCCTGGCTGGTCGGCGAGGTGCCGGTCGGCGCGGTGGTGATGCGCGCTGGGCAGGTGATTGCGACCGGCTACAACCGCCCCATCACCCAGCACGACCCGACCGCGCATGCGGAAATCGTGGCGTTGCGCCATGCCGCCACCTTGCTGGGCAACTATCGCTTGCCCGAATGCGAGCTGTACGTGACGCTCGAACCCTGCGCCATGTGCGCCATGGCCCTGCTGCATGCGCGCTTCAAACGCGTGGTATTCGGCGCGGCCGATGCCAAAACCGGCGCCGCCGGCTCGGTGGTTGACCTCTTTGCCCAACCGCTGTTGAACCACCACACGCAGTGCCAAGGGGGCTTGCTGGCCGGTGAATGCGGCCAGTTGCTGCGCGACTTCTTCGCCGAGCGCCGCGCGCGTTTCCGCGAGCGGCGCGGTGCCCCGGCGCCGGCAGCCGAAGGGCTGACGCCGATTCCCACCGGCGAAGCGGCGGAAGTCGAACTGACCTATGGCGACACGGCGGCGCTGCCGCTGTCGACCCTGAGCCGGTTTGCTGCGCCATGAGCGCCATTGCCAGTCGTGGCACGCTGATGCTTTACACGCCGGCTGGGGTGCTCGTCAACGCTGGTCCGCTGCGCCGCGCCGCAAAGCGGCTGCGTGCGCTGGGCTTCGATGTGCGGACCGATGCCAGCGCCTTGCGCAAACACCAGCGCTTTGCTGGCGACGACGCAACCCGGCTGGCCGCGCTGCACTGCGTGGCCGCCGCCGCGCCACACATCGCGCTGGCCACCCGCGGCGGCTACGGATTGACACGGCTGCTCGACGGCATCGACTGGCCGCTCATCGCCGACAGCGTGGCGCGCGGCACCCATTGGGTGGGCCACAGCGACTTGACGGCGCTGCAGCTGGGGCTGCTCGCGCATGGCGGCGCGGCGCGCGGTGCGCGCCCCATCACCTGGGCGGGCCCGCTGGCCTGCGATGACTTTGGCCGCGCCGACGATGCGGGTGGCGTTGACGAGGTCACGCGGGATTGTTTTATCGAAGCCACCAGTGGTGAACTCGAGGCGATCGGCTTCCGTACCACCGCCGGCTTTGACGGCCTGCAGGCGCGTGGCACGCTGTGGGGCGGCAACCTGTGCATGGTGACGTCGCTGCTCGGCACCCGGCATTGGCCCAAAGCGGCGGTGACGCGTGGCGGCGTGCTGTTCCTGGAAGACGTCAATGAGCAGCCTTACCGCATCGAGCGCAGCCTGTTGCAGCTGCACCAGGCGGGCGTGCTCGAAGCGCAGTCGGCGGTGTTGCTCGGCGCGTTCACCGGCTGGAAGAAATCGCCACTGGACCGCGGCTACGGCCTCAAAACCGTCGTCGACCATCTGCGCCGTGTGACGCGCACGCCGCTGCTGACCGGCCTGCCGTTCGGCCACGTCG
>JANXMO010000535.1 GCA_025354615.1 Burkholderiales bacterium
GCGTCACCAGCACCAAGGTCATAGCAGCAAGCGGATTGCCAACGAATTGCACGTTAGCAAAAGCTCAATCAATTCGAGATTTCAACGCATGAACAGCAAGCTGGGCGTCGCCAACCGGCGTGTGGCCGCACGCTTGGCCGCTGAATATGGATTGTTGACGGCTTAAAAACTATCTGTAAATTGAAATAGCCCTCAACGGCACTTTTGATTGCCCTCAACAATGCAACAAAAAAGCTCTACTCAAGTGAAATCTGCCAAATGACCCCCTTGGTTATCGCGTAAGCCCGTTGAGTTAGATCAAGCCGCCACCGCGGTAGCTTGACTGGCGAGCTTGCGATGCCGAAGGCCTCAGTGGCCGCTTTGGAAAGCCAAAGCAAACTGGCCCGCCGCTATGGGTTGTCAGGACGCCGGATCGAAACCGAAAGCGCGCAGCTCCTGGTCGCATCGGCAGGCCTTGGCAATGCGCGCGGCCCACGTGACCGCTTCCTTGTACGACGGTATATCAAGCACTAGAAAGCCTCCGTTGAGTGGCGGGCGCCCCCGGGAACCTCCTTCAATGACCTTGCCATCAGCCGAGACAAGCGCCGGTGGCACGCTTTCGTCAATACCGCCACCAAAAACATAAACGCCAGCCGCCTTTGCTTCATCGATGACGGCGTGCGAGTCACGGACCAAGGCGTCCCAGTCGCCATTGGGCACATCCATCGCCGCACTGGGAAAGGAGATCAGGTACTTGGTCATAAGGCGACTCCACTATCGATAAATCCAAACTTTTTGTTGGCTGCCAAACCAAGCGCTTTCCCCCGTTGCAATCTTTTGAGCCTGCGGCATACTGTATATAAATACAGCACCCGCACCATGAAAGCAGTCGTTCGTTTGCAGGAGGAAACCATAGAGGCCGTCGCTGGCGTGGCTCAAACGTCATATTTGGGTCGACAACATGCCTTGCAAAATGCGATTGCGGCCAGCGTCTGGCGCGCCACCGAACTCGCTTCGACGGTCGTGGCATCTGTCAGCACCGGCTTCCCCGCCTTAGACACTGAACTCCCCTCTGGCGGCTGGCCCGCACGCGCCGTATCTGAAATCTTACAGGTTCAACCATCGGTGGCGGAGTGGCGCCTGCTAGCGCCCGCAATGCGTCAGGTTGTTGCCAAGGGCTTGGATATTGTGGTGGTTGGCCCGTCCAAATCACCACATTTGCCGGGCCTGCAACAAGCCGGGCTCGACGAACGCCGTCTGGTATGGCTGCAAGCCGAAACGCCGGCCGAGAGGTTGTGGGTCACCGACCAATTGGTAAAAACAAACTCCGCCGGCATGGTTGTCGCTTGGTTACCGCAGGCCCGGCAGGAGCAGATACGCCGTCTACAAATTGCTGCACATGCCTTTGAAGGGCCGGTTTTTCTTTGCCGGCCGGCGTGCGCGGAGTACGAGGCGTCGGCCGCTCCTCTGCGTGTCCAGCTTCGGTTCGGACTCGACTGGGAACTGCACGTGCACATCCTCAAACGCAAAGGACCAACGCACAACGGCTGGTTGACCTTGCCATCCGTCCCGGGCGGTCTTGAATCCATTTTGACGCCACGTCTTCGCCGACCAAGCGTTCTCATCGCCGCGCGCAAATTAACAGAGGTGCCCCATGCTGTGGGTAGCACTCCTTCCCGACACGCCGTCACCCGACCCGTCGCGACGCACTGAGGCGATCGCGCACGCGCTGTGGCGTTTGTCGTGCTGGTGTCTCCAGTTCACGCCCCGCGTTGCGCTGGTCGAGCCGCTCTCCGAGTCGCCCGCGGTCGTGATGGAAGTCGAGGCCAGCCTGCGCCTTTTTGGCGGCAAGCGACAGCTTGCCCTGCGAGTTCGCGAAGAAGCGGCTGATCTAGGCGTTCAGCAATTGGCCTGGGCACCCACCAGCACGGGCGCCGTTGCGCTGGCACGTGGCGGCATCTCCAACGGCATCAACAAACCACTCGAACAGCTGCTGGACGCTTTGCCCATCGAGACACTGACGGCTGTCGCTGCACATCAGGTCACGCTCGCCAGAATCGGCTGCACCCAGCTGGGCCACGTTCGCGTTTTGCCGCGCGGAGGCTTAAGCCGACGCTTCGACGCGGAGCTGCTGCTAGCTCTTGACCGCGCTTATGGACTGAAATCAGACGCACATGCCTGGGTCCAATTGCCTGAGACCTTCTCAGCCCGCCTCGAACTGGTGTCGCGCGTCGAAATCGCGCCGGCCATCTTGTTTGGCGCCCGGCGTCTGATCGTCGTGATGAGCGGCTGGCTGGCCGCTCGCAACAGCGGCGTGACCAGCTTCACGTTGAAATGGTTTCATGACGCAATGCGCGCCAAATCCGCCGGTGACAGTGGCGAACTCACCATTGGCACCGCCAAACCAACCCGCGACATCGAGCACCTGACCCGTCTGCTGGCCGAACACCTCAACAAAGTGGAGCTGCTTGCACCGGTGGGCGACCTCGAATTGATTGCCGTTGACGTTCACACTCAAGATGAAAAAAGCGCATCGCTTTTTCCCCAGCCAGAACAAGCAGGCGAAAGCCTCGGCTTGGTCTTGGAACGGATTGCTGCACGGCTTGGCCCCGAGCGGGTCCTGCGACCAGCGATCCAGGAAGACCATCGGCTGGAATGGATGTGCCACTGGCGGCCTGCGCAGGAGCCGGCTTCACGCCAACGGCGCCGTGCAGTCACCACGCCTCAACCGACTTTGGTCTATCCAGAGCCCGTGCGGCTCGCCACTCGAGGTGATCGCCCGCTTTACCAGGGCATGCTCCAATTGCTTGCAGGTCCTCATCGGGTCGAAGGCGGTTGGTGGGACCGTGTGGTCGTGGCCAACAAGGCGACGACACGCAATGTCGCCCGCGATTACTGGGTTGCGCTGAGCGAGCACGCCGGCGTCTTGTGGATATTTCAAACGCGCTTGGCCGACGACGAGGCCGCCTGGTTTTTGCAGGGCATCTTTGCCTGATCCATGGCTGCGTTTCCCGACTATGCCGAGCTGCGCTGCGTCAGTGCGTTCAGCTTTCTCAAAGGCGCAAGTCATCCGGGCGAGTTGGTCGAGCGAGCGAAACAGCTGGGCTACTCGGCGCTCGCCATCGCCGACGAGTGCACGATGTCCGGCGTCGTTCGAGCGCATGTCGAGGCCAAGGAGCAGGGCCTCAAATTGCTGATCGGCAGCCAGTTCCAGGTTGAGCCTCCCCTTTTGGGGGCACCCTTCACGTTGACCGTGCTGGCCTGTGACCTCAACGGCTACGGCAATCTGTGTCAGTTCATCACAAGGCTACGGCGAGCCTCCAAAGACAAGGGGAGCTACACCCTTTCGAGAAAGGACATCCAAAAGAGGGAGCTCGATGGCTGCGTCGTGATTGCCTCCCCCCAACGTATGAGCGAGATACAGCCCCTGACCGACCTGGGCCGCTGGCTGCTGGAGCACTTCTCCGGCCGCTGCTGGCTGGGTGTCGAGCTGTTGCGGCTGTTGGATGACGAAATGTGGCTCCACAAGCTGCGTGCCGCAAGCGACCTGACGGCCATTCCACTGGTTGCCGTTGGCGATGTGCATTTCCATGTTCGCTCCCGCAAGCCGTTGCAAGATGTCATGACGAGTACGCGGCTCTGCAAACCACTGACGGAATGCGGCCTGGACTTGCAGCCGAATGCTGAGCAGCATCTGCGCACCCGGCTGCGCTTGGCGCAAACCTACCCGTCGGAATTGCTTGCCGAGACCTTGCACGTCGCAGCACGCTGCAACTTCTCGCTTGATGAGCTGCGTTACCAATACCCGGACGAAGTGGTGCCCGCGGGCGAAACACCTGGTTCGTATCTGCGCCGCATTACCTATGAAGGTGCTGGTCGGCGGTGGCCGGACGGCTTGCCCGCCAAAGTGCAAGCTCAAATCGAGCATGAGCTGGAACTGATCGCGGACCTGCGATATGAACACTACTTCCTTACAGTGGCCGACATCGTGCAATTCGCGCGCTCGCGCCATATTCTTTGCCAGGGTCGGGGATCCGCCGCGAACAGCGTCATCTGCTATTGCATTGGTGTGACCGAGGTCGACCCGGCACGCATGTCGATGCTCTTCGAGCGCTTCATCAGCAAAGAGCGCAACGAACCGCCTGACATTGATATCGACTTCGAGCACGAACGCCGTGAAGAAGTCCTGCAGTACCTCTACGGCAAATATGGCCGTGACCGTGTTGCGATGACAGGTGTGATCCAGACCTATCGACCCAAAAGCGCCATCCGTGATGTCGGCAAGGCGCTCGGTTTCGATCTCGAAACGATCGACGCGATCGCCAAAAGCCAGATGTGGTGGGATGGCAAAGCGGTGGTGCCAGCGCGCCTCACCGAGGCAGGTTTGTCGCTCGACGACCTGCAGGTGCAACAGCTGCTGCACCTGACCAGACAGTTGCTGGGCAAGCCCAGGCACCTCAGCCAGCACACCGGCGGCATGGTGCTGACCAAAGGGCCACTGTCGCGCATGGTGCCAATCGAAAACGCTGCAATGGCCGACCGCACCGTGCTCCAGTGGGACAAGAACGACCTCGACGACCTCGGGCTGCTCAAGGTGGACTGCCTCGCACTGGGCATGCTGACAGCAATCCGCAAGACGCTGGAATTCGTTGGCCAGCGCAAAGGCTACGCTTTTGGGATGCAAGACATTCCAGCCGAAGATGCAAGTACCTACGACATGATTTGCAGAGCCGATACGGTCGGCGTCTTCCAAATTGAAAGCCGCGCGCAGATGAGCATGCTGCCGCGCCTGAAACCAAGGGTGTTCTATGACCTGGTGATCGAGGTCGCCATCGTAAGACCGGGCCCCATTGCGGCGGCATGGTGCATCCGTATCTGGCGCGCCGCCAGGGCAAGGAACCTGTTGAATATCCAGGCGAAGCTTTGAAGGAAGCGCTTGGCCGTACGCTGGGTGTGCCGGTGTTTCAAGAACAGGTGATGCAGATCGCAATCCTGGCCGCTGGCTTCAGCCCGGGTGAGGCGGACGGCCTGCGCCGCGCCATGGCGGCGTGGAAACGGAAAGAAGGCGCTCTGGACCGGTACTACAGCCGGATCGTTGAGGGCATGACGTCGAGAGGGTATGAAAGATCGTTTGCTGATGCGATTTTTAAGCAGATGCACGGGTTTTCTGAATATGGATTTCCGGAAAGCCACGCGGCATCGTTCGCATTGATCGTCTACACAAGCTGTTGGCTCAAGAACCACCATCCGGCGGAATTTCTCGCCGGGATGCTCAATTCCCAGCCGCTTGGCTTTTACTCTCCGTCGCAACTGGTACGCGACGCCAAAAGCCACGGCGTCGAGGTGCGACCGCCAGACGTCATGCTGAGCGACTATGACTGCACGCTTGAGGACTTGCCACATGCGCCGGCGGTGCGGCTCGGACTTTGCATGATCTCTGGGTTAGAGGCCGATGCAGCACGGCGAATTGTCGTGGCAAGGACCGAGCATGTTTTCGACAGTGCAGAAGACTTGGCACGGCGTGCGAGGCTCGAACGGCACGACATGACATTGTTGGCCGGCGCCGATGCACTGATGAGCTTGTCTGGACACCGACGGCAGCAAGTATGGGATGCCACAGCGCTGGGTTCAGCGCCGGAACTCTTGCGCGAAGCCACGTTTGATGAGGCCATCTTGGCACTACCA
>JANXMO010000500.1 GCA_025354615.1 Burkholderiales bacterium
TCGCTGGCGCCGGCCAGCGACGTGCAGGCCGCCGCCAGCAAGCCGCCGGTGCAGGACTCAATGGTGGCCATGCGCCAGCGACGCGCGCGCAGCGCATCAGCCAGCGCTTGCAGCCGCGCGGTGTCCATCAACGCCAGCATCGGCGACAGGGGCGTCAACCCGCCGGCCATAGCCGCAGCCACAGGCTGATCACCAGCAGCGCACAAAAGGCAGCCACCAGGTCGTCGAAAAGAATGCCGAAACCTTGCGCCCAGCCGATGGGCTGGCCGGGATGGCTTTTGAAGCGCTGGTCGGCCCAGGCCACCGGGCCCGGCTTGGCGGCATCGAAGTAGCGGAACAGAGCAAAGGCGATGACTTGGATTTTGAAGCTGGCCGGCAGCAGCAGCCACAGCATCAGCCAGAAGGCCAGTATTTCGTCCCAGACGATGGCGCCGGGGTCAGCGTTGTTCATGTGGCGCGCGGTCAGCGTGCAAGCCCACCAGCCCATGCCGCCACTGACAATCAACAGCCACGCCACTTGGGGCGCGCTGAGCAACGGCTGCAGCACGCTGAACGCCAGCCAAGCCCACAGCGTGCCGACCGTGCCCGGCGCCAGTGGCGACAGGCCGGCGCCAAAGCCCAGCGCCATCCAGCGCGCCGGGTGCGCCGCCATGAAGCCAAAGCTGGGGTGGCGGATGACTGGCTGGGACGGCAGCAGCGGCGTGGAGGGTTCCGTCATGGCTTGAAATGATCAAAGGCGCCGAACACGTCGGCAACGTCGGCGCCGGTGGCGTCGCACAGGCGCAGCCCGGGCTGCTCGTCGATCGAACCGATCGGCGTCACCGCCACGCCCGCCATGGCGGCCACCGCGCGAACGGCAGCGGCCTGCGCCGCGGGGGCGCTGAACAGCAGTTCGTAATCGTCGCCGCCGGCCAGCGTGCAGGTGCGCTGCAGCGCCAAGGGCTGGGCGCGCAGCACGGCGCTGCGCGGCAATGCATCCACGTCCACTGTCGCGCCCACGCCGCTGGCCTGCAAAAGGTGGCGCAGGTCGCCGAGCAGGCCGTCGGACACATCGATGGCACTGTGCGCAACGCCGCGCAGGGCCTGGCCCAGTGCCACGCGCGGTTGTGGTTGCTCCATGGCGCGGCGCACTGCTTCGAAGTGATTGCTCGGCAGCGCCAGGTGGCCGCGAAATACCTCCAGCGCCAGCCGTGCATCGCCAAGCTGGCCGCTGACGTACAGCACGTCGCCCGCCCGGGCGCCCGAGCGCAACAGCGCGCCGTGGCCGCTGGCGGCTGGCGGCACCTCGCCCAGCACGGTGATGCAAAGGTTCAACGGGCCTTGGGTGGTGTCACCGCCGATGAGTTCACAACCGTGTTCATCGGCCAGCGCGAACAGCCCGCGCGCGAAACCGGTGAGAAACACCTCGTCGACGCGCGGCAATGCCAGCGCCAGCAAAAACGCCAGCGGCCGCGCGCCGCAGGCTGCCAAATCACTCAAGTTCACCGCCAGCGCCTTGTGGCCAAGCCGTTCCGGCGGCACGGTGGGCAAGAAGTGCCGGCCCTCGACCAGCATGTCGCTGGACGTGGCCAGCAACCAGCCGGGCGTGAGCGCCAGCAGCGCACAGTCATCACCGCCGCCCAGCACCGCGCGCCGCACGGGCCGGGTGAAATAGCGGCTGATCAGGTCGAACTCGCCAAGCACCATTGGAAGATTGTGGCTGCGGTGCTCGCTCTTTCAGCCGCCGCTCGCGACATCGGTTTGCCGCAACAGGTTCACCAGTTCGACGGCCGACTTCACATCCATCTTTTCAAACACCCGGGCGCGGTGCACTTCCACCGTGCGCACGCTGATGTCCAGCGCATCGGCAATACGCTTGTTGGGCAGGCCTTCAGCGACCAACCGCATGACGTCGCACTCGCGTTCCGTCAGCTCGGCAAGGCAGCGTTGCAGCCAGCGGCCGCTGTGGCGCGCTTCCAGCGCGGTGCGGCTGTGCGCCAGCGCCAGTTCGACGCGGTCGACCAACGCGTTGTCGGCAAACGGCTTTTCGACGAAATCAAACGCACCGCGCTTGACTGCCGCCACGGCCGTCGGCACGTCGCCATGGCCGGTCAGGAAGATCACCGGCAGCACGCCGTGCAGGCCGCGGCCCGACAGGCGCTCGAACAACGCCAGGCCGCTGGCGCCGGGCATGCGCACATCCAGCAGCAAACAGCTGGGGCTGGTGGGCCAGGGCGGTGTTTGACGCCCCAGCATGGCCTCGAAGGCCTCGGCACTGGCATGGCCTTCGGACAGCAGGCGGCGCGAGCGCAACAGCCAGCCCAGCGCGTCTCGCACCACGTCTTCATCGTCGACCAGGTAAACCATGGGCAAACCCAGGGGCGCAGCAAATTCAGGTGGCAGAGGCGGCATCGTCAGGCGTGGGATTGAGGACCGCATCATCGGTCGTGAGGGAAGAAAGCGGCCGTGGCGGCGCGGGTTTGCGCGCGGGCGCCGGCGCTGGCAGCGTAAACCGGAATTCAGTGCCGCTGGCCGGCGGCTGTAGCGAAGTGAAATCCAGCGTTCCGCCGTGCTGCTCCACTACCGTGCGGCACAAGCTCAAGCCCAGGCCCATGCCCTCAGGCCGGGTCGTGAAAAACGGCGTGAACAGGCGCTGCGCGACCTCTGGCGAAATGCCCGGCCCACGGTCGCTGATACGAAAGACGACCCGGCCCTCGGCCGCAGAGGCCACTTTGATGCGCAATTCGCGCGCCTTGACCGGGGTGTCGAGCTCCATCGCCTGGATGCCGTTGCGCGTCAAATTCAACAGCACTTGTTCGACCATGGTGCGATCGCACTGCACGCGCAGGCCCGGCTCGATCCGTTCAACTTCAATGCGAGCGCCGCTTTTGCGCGCCTGCAGCCGCACCAAGGGCAGCACCGCCTCGATCAGCACGTCACAGCGCAGCGGCTCGTGCGCCTGCTCGCGGCGGCGCACGAAATCATGCACGCTCTTGATGACGCGCCCGGCGCGTTCGGCCTGCTCGGCAATGCGCATGGCGGCATGGCGCAGCGCGGCAGCGGCATCTGCATCGAGCCCGCCGCCGCTGCCCATGACGTTCAATGAACCAGCCGCATAACTGGCGATGGCCGCCAGCGGCTGGTTGAGCTCATGACTGAGCAACGAAGCCATTTCACCCACCGTGGCCAGCCGCGCCGTGGCCTGCAGGCGCTCTTGCTGCTGGCGCGACAGTTCCTCGACGCGGCGCTGCTCGCTGACGTCGAGCACCGCGCTCATCCAGCCGGTGTGACGGCCGCCGCCGTCGACCAGCGGCGCCTCGAAGATCAGCACCGCGAAGCGCTCGCCCGAGCCGCGCAGGAAGATCGTCTCGAACCCCTGCTGCGACTCGCCTGGCGGCCGCAGCCCGTCCATGCGCAGCTGCTGGCGGCGGTTGTATTCGCCGACCAGCTCGGGCGGCCAATAAGGCGGCGGGTTGCAGCCGATGATTTGCGCCTCGGTCAAACCGACCATCCGACAAAACGCCAGGTTGACGTAGGTGACGCGGCCTTGCAGGTCGCGCGCGCGCATGCCAGTGATCAGCGAATCTTCCATCGCACGGCGGAAGGCCAGTGCTTCCGCCAGGGCGTTTTCCGCGGCATAGCGACGACGCATGTCACGCACCAGCAAGACGACGACGACGCCCAACGCCAGTGACAAGCCCAGCACCAGCGACACGGCCAGCGGCGGAATCAACCGCGGGCGGCCGGCAGCACTGTCGACCCGCAACACCAGCGTTTGCCCGGGCAGGTCAATCAGCCGCTGGGCCACATAAACACCGCCGCCGCGTCCGAGGCCGGCACGCGCCAGCCGGGTGCCATCGGCCTCGACGAATGACAGCTCATGGCCTCGCAACAGCTCCATGCTGGCCGACTGTGACAACAGCGCCGGCATTGACAAGGTGGCGGCCACCGACTCGCTGGCGCCACCCTGCGAATGCGACACAGGCAGGCAAACGTCGATCACTTCAATGCCCTGCCCGCCGCTGAATGGCACGAAATAACTGCGCGAGAACGCCGGCGTGCCATGGCGTTGTGCGGTGGCGCACGCCAGTTCGGTGTCCGCCGCCATCTCGGTGCGCGGCACGTGGCTGAACAACGGTGGCCGATAAGGGGAATCCACGGTGATAGGCGGGGACACGCTGGCGTTACCCGGCAACCGCGGGCTCTGCAGCGGGCGCTTTTCGATATGCAGCAGTTCCGGGTGGCGGTGCAGCAGCAGCTCGGCACCGCGGCGCCACTGGGCATCAGTAGGATCATTCCATTGCAAAGCCTGCAGGCCCTCCAGATCACGCTCCGCATGTTGCCGCAGTTCGATTGACACGGCCGCCGCAGCAGCGTCGACCTGCTCCTGAGCACCTTTGTTTTCGTACACCACCGTCAAACCCACCAACAGTGTTTGCGCCACGGCCAACAGCGCGACCAGCATCACCCACGGCAAGACAGGGCGGCCACGGCTTACCAGTGAAGGCAAGGAAGGCGCAACAGGAGGCAAGGCGGTGGATACAGGCGACATGATGGGTAACCGAAGTATTACCGCTACCGCTGCAGGGGGCGGCCAGCAATTTCTGCGATCAGCGCACTTCTACAATCCAGCCCTAACAAGCCAGCGCCCAGGCGCGCTGTGTTTCCCTTTCAGCTCCAGCCAGGAATCGAGTCAGCCATGTCCGACAACGCTCAAAAACAGGCCGAGTTACGCCGCGCTGCGCTCGAATACCATGAATTTCCAACGCCCGGCAAAATTGCAATCGCGGCCACCAAGCAGCTGGTCAACCAGCACGACCTGGCACTGGCTTATTCCCCCGGCGTGGCAGCGGCCTGCGAGGAAATCGTGGCCGACCCGGCCAATGCCTTTCGCTACACGGCCCGTGGCAATCTGGTGGCAGTAATTACCAACGGCACTGCCGTCTTGGGCCTGGGCGACATTGGCCCGCTGGCGTCCAAGCCGGTGATGGAAGGCAAGGCCGTTCTGTTCAAAAAATTCGCGGGGATCGATGTGTTTGACATCGAATTGGCCGAGCGCAACCTCGACAAATTGGTCGACGTGATTGCCGCGCTTGAACCGACCTTTGGTGGCATCAACCTGGAAGACATCAAAGCACCGGACTGTTTTTATGTCGAGCGCGCCCTGCGCAGCCGCATGAACATCCCGGTGTTCCACGACGACCAGCACGGCACCGCGATCGTGGTGGGTGCCGGCTTACTGAACGCGTTGAAAGTAACCGGGCGTCGAATTCAAGATATCAAGCTGGTGACATCAGGCGCCGGTGCGGCGGCGCTGGCGTGCCTGGGGCTGCTGATCAAACTGGGGCTGCCGCGGGAAAATATCTGGGTCACCGACCTGGCGGGTGTCGTCTACGACGGCCGTATTGAATTGATGGACGAAGACAAAATCCATTTTTCACAAAAAACCGAACACCGCAGCCTGCGCGACATCATTGCTGGAGCCGACGTCTTTCTGGGCCTGAGCGCAGGCGGTGTTTTGAAGCCAGACATGGTGGTCAGCATGGCGCCGAATCCCATCATATTCGCACTCGCCAACCCGACGCCCGAGATTCTTCCCGAGGAAGTCAAATCGGTGCGCAGCGACGCCATCATCGCCACCGGCCGCAGTGACTATCCGAACCAGGTCAACAACGTTCTGTGTTTCCCCTACATTTTCCGCGGCGCACTCGATTCAGGCGCCACGACCATTACGGTGGAAATGGAAATTGCCGCCGTCCACGCGATTGCTGAGCTTGCGCAGGCAGAGCAAAGCGAAGTGGTTGCCGCGGCATACGTCGGCGTTACTTTGAGCTTTGGTCCGGAGTACTTGATCCCCAAGCCGTTTGACCCTCGGTTGATGATGAAAATCGCCCCGGCCGTGGCCAAGGCTGCCGCTGACTCTGGCGTGGCAGCACGCCCCATCAAAGATTTCGAGGCCTATCAAGACACGCTGCAGACTTTTGTCTATGCCTCTGGCACAACGATGCGGCCTATTTTTAACCTGGCCAAGCGTGCGCTGCACAAGCGTATCGCTTATGCAGAGGGCGAGGAAGAACGCGTGCTGCGCGCCGTGCAAGTGGTGGTTGATGAAGGCGTGGCACGGCCGACGCTGATTGGCCGACCCGAAGTCATCGCGGCGCGAATCGAAAAATTCGGCCTGCGGCTGCTCGCCGAACGCGACTATGACTTGGTCAATACCGAAAACGACCATCGCTTCCGCGACTACTGGCAGACCTATCACCAAATGACTGCACGCAAGGGCGTCACGGCCCAGCTGGCAAAAATCGAGATGCGCCGCCGCTTGACCTTGATTGGCGCAATGCTGCTGCACAAAGGCGAAGTGGATGGCCTGTTGTGCGGCACTTGGGCCAATACAGCCCTGCACCTGCAGTACATCCACCAAGTGATCGGGCTGCGTCAAGGCGCCAAGACCTATGCCTGTATGAACTCATTGCTGCTGCCGGGCCGGCAAGTCATGCTGGTGGATACCCACGTCAACTACGACCCCACCGCCGAGCAACTCGCCGAAATCACCACCATGGCAGCCGAAGAAATGATGCGTTTTGGCCTGCGTCCCAAGGCGGCCCTGTTGTCGCACAGCAATTTCGGCTCCAGCAACCAGCCCTCGGCCATCAAAATGCGCAACGCCTTGCAAATTTTGCGTGATCGGTCGCCCTGGCTGGAAGTCGACGGCGAAATGCACGGCGACGTCGCTTTGGACGCCGCCGGCCGAGCCCAGCTGATGCCTGAATCCACCCTGAGCGGCGAGGCCAATTTGCTGGTGCTGCCCAACATCGACGCGGCCAACATCAGCTACAACCTGTTGAAAACCGCCTCCGGCGGTGGCATAGCGATTGGCCCGGTGC
>JANXMO010000514.1 GCA_025354615.1 Burkholderiales bacterium
TCATGCTCATTTTGACGTTGGCGATGTCGACGCCGCTGCCGTCACTCTTGACGCGCACTTTTACGTTGTAGTCAACCACCCGCTTGACCGGTACCAATATTTTCATGCGGAACGCTCCTGCAACTGCACGGGGGGAACGAAATGATTCTAGTGCGCCCCTGCCAGCGAAACACGTGCGCTCGTGACTTGCGCTGCCTCTGGCCCGCGATAGACTGCGCCCGCCATGCCGCCCGCCCTTCATATGCCTGCTCGCTTTGTATCGCCCGGCAGCCACCCAGCGGGTGCTGCGCTGATTGGTGTGTTCGACTCTGGTGTGGGAGGCCTTTCGGTACTGCGCGCTTTGCAGCGTGCCTTGCCAGACGCCGCCTGGCTTTATGTTGCCGACTGTGCGCATGCGCCTTATGGTGAGCGCAGCACCGCCTATGTGGTCGAACGCTCAACGCGGATTGCGCAACATTTGTTCGAACAAGGTTGCAGCGGATTGGTGGTGGCCTGCAACACCGCGACCGCCATTGCGATCGACACTCTGCGTGAGCGCTGGCCGCAGCACCCTGTCGTGGGCGTGGAACCTGGATTGAAGCCGGCTGTTGTGGCCACGCGCAACGGGCGCATCGGTGTGCTGGCCACGCCGGCAACGCTGGCCAGCACCCGTTACCGCAGCTTGATCGCAGCGCAACCCGCCCGGTTTCACATCGTGAATCGTCCCTGCCCTGACCTGGCCGGTTTGATCGAGCAAGGCGAGAGCGCTGAAGCGGCGCTGAGCCATGCGATTGCAAGCCACTGCACGGTTCTGCGCCAGGAGGAGGTCGACACGGTGGTACTGGGCTGCACTCACTATGCCTTCGTCCGTCAAGCGATTGCGGCGCAAATGGGAAACGATGTGCACATCGTCGACACCGCTGACGCTGTGGCGCAGCAGGCGGTGCGCCGCTTTGTCGGCTTGCCTGTGCACCCAGAGGCGCACGGCAGCACTTTGGTGCCAACGCAAGCCGATTCACAGACCTTGAGACGCATGGCGGGCGCATGGTTGACCGACGGGCATGAAGTCAAAAAACCTGTTGTTTTGTGAAGCCCAGCACCCCGCTGTCCAGCTCCATTTCCGCATAAGCTCAGTTGGTTTTATCGTTTCAGGTCTTGAATTCCACCAGCACACTGCTGCTTTTAAAGCACTTGTCACCAAGCATTGAATGTTGGGTGCCGGGTGCGGCTTTTTAATTTTGGACTGCATGAATTTTCAACAACTGCGCTCGGTACGCGAGGCCATCCGCTGCGGCTTCAACCTGACGGAAGTCGCCCGTGTCCTGCATACCTCTCAACCCGGCGTCAGCCGACAGATTCGTGAATTGGAAGAAGAGCTGGGTGTTGAGCTGTTTGTCCGGGCTGGCAAGCGGTTGACCGAGTTGACACCCGTCGGCGCACTGATTGCACCCATCGTCGAACGCATGCTGGGTGACGCGGACAACTTGCGTTCCGCGGGCGCCGAATTCTCGCAACAGGCGAGCGGCCGGCTGTCGATTGCCGCCACCCACTCGCAGGCCCGTTACGCCCTGCCGGGCGCCGTGCGGGACTTCCGCGAACGCTATCCGCTCGTGACGCTGAACCTGCATCAAGGCTCGCCCCGACAGGTGGCGCAAATGCTGCTGTCCGGCGAGGCCGACATCGGCATTGCTACCGAATCCCTGGCGCAATACGAGTCGCTCGTGGCCCTGCCCTGCTATCGGTGGACGCACAGTGTCGTCGTGCCGCCCGGCCATGCCTTGCTTGATGGCGAACCGTTGACGCTACAGCGGTTGGCGCAATTTCCCATCATTACCTATGACGCCGGCTACACCGGCCGGCTGCACATCGACGAAGCGTTTGCCGCGGCCGGTATCAGCTTCGATCTGGTGCTGACGGCGATGGACGCCGACGTGATCAAGACTTACGTCGAACTTGGTCTGGGTGTGGGCGTCGTGGCGTCGATTGCATTCGACGAGCAGCGGGACCATCAATTGCGAGCCGTCGACGCGGGCCATCTGTTCGCCGTCAACTTGACCAAATTGGCCATTCGCCGCGGCACTTTCCTGCGCAGCTACATCTATGACTTCATCGAAACGTTTGCATCGCCTTTGAAGCGCGACGTCGTGGAACGCGCGGTCGCACTTGCGCCCGGGGCGCCGGTCGAGTTGTAGTGCGATGAACAAAAAGGCGCACCCAGCCGAAGCCGGGCGCACCATTCAAATCATCGCCGCCGGGTCTTCCTGAGTGCCGTGCAGTGACGACTGCCCGACCGTGAAGCGGGTCACACGGCGGGGCAGCAGATGGACGGCGCTGCCGGTGCGCAGCCCCAGCCGATCACGCAGTGCCGCATAGTCGCTGCGCGGCATTTCAACATCCACATAACTGCCGTCGTCAACGCGCTTGAATTCGATGCGCGTTTGCGGCCCGACCGTCAGCGCCTGCGACAAGGTGACCGCCAAGCTACCTTCCTGGGCGCTGTCGATGATGTCGAGTTCGTGCGGGCGCACATAGCTGACTTCGGTTGACGGCGTGGTGCCACCAGGTGCATGGCCGAAACGCCCGTGGAACAGGTTCACATCGCCCAAAAACTGCAGCACGAAGGGCGTGGCGGGATGGTCATAGACTTGGTCCGGCGTGCCGTCTTGTTCGATGCGGCCGTGGTTCATCACGACCACGCGGTCGGCCACTTCCATCGCTTCGTCCTGGTCATGCGTCACGAACACACTGGTGATGTGCATTTCATCGTGCAGCCGGCGCAGCCAGCGGCGCAGTTCCTTGCGCACCTTGGCATCCAGGGCACCGAAGGGTTCGTCAAGCAGCAGCACGCGCGGCTCGACGGCCAACGCACGGGCCAGGGCAATGCGCTGGCGCTGGCCGCCGGATAGCTGGTGCGGATAGCGGTCAGCCAGCCAGTCCAGCTGCACCAGCTTCAACAACTCGGTCACCTTGGCTTTGATGTGCGCCTCGCTTGGCCGCGTGCTGCGCGGACGCACTCTCAGGCCGAAGGCGACGTTTTCGAAAATACTCATGTGAGCGAACAGCGCGTAGTGCTGAAAAACGAAGCCCACGTGGCGTTCGCGCACGTCGTCGAACGTGGCGTCTTCACCGTGGAACAGCACCGAGCCGCTGTCAGGCCGCTCCAATCCAGCAATGATGCGCAGCAAAGAGGTTTTGCCCGAGCCCGACGGCCCGAGCAAGGCCACCAACTCGCCTGAAGCGATGTCCAGGTTCAAGTGGTCGCAGACGACGGTGCTGCCAAAGCGCTTGCTGAGGTTGCGAATTTCGATGCTCATGCGCGGGGTTCCAACTTCATTGAGATTTTTACGCGGCTGCCAACGGCTGGGCAGCGGCCTTTTTCTGATGTTTGACACGCTGCTCGACCAGGTACTTCAGCACCAGCGTCACCAGCGCCAAACCCGCGAGCAAAGACGCCACGGCAAACGCCGCTGCAAACTGGTATTCGTTGTAAAGAATTTCGATGTGCAGCGGCATGGTGTTGGTTTGCCCGCGGATGTGGCCGGACACGACGCTGACCGCGCCGAATTCACCCATCGCGCGCGCATTGCACAAGATGACGCCATACAGCAGAGCCCATTTCACATTGGGCAAAGTCACCCGCCAGAACATTTGCCAGCCGGAGGCGCCCAGCACGCGAGCGGCTTCTTCCTGCTCCGGCCCTTGCGCCTGCATCAGCGGAATCAACTCGCGCGCCACAAAGGGGAACGTCACGAAAACGGTGGCCAGCACGATACCGGGAAGCGCAAAAATGACCTTCACATCATGGTCGCGAAGGCTTTCACCAAACCAGCCTTGCAAGCCAAAAATCAGCACGTAAATCAGCCCGGCGATCACAGGGGACACTGAAAACGGCAGGTCGATCAAGGTCAACAACACGTTTTTGCCATGGAAGTCGAACTTAGCGATGCACCAGGCTGCCGCCACACCGAACACCAGGTTCAACGGCACCGACACGGCAGCAGCGATCACGGTCAAACGGATGGCTAACAGGGCATCCGGGTCGACCAACGCCGCGAGGTAGACGTCCACGCCCTTTTTAAAGGCCTCGTAGAACACTGCCACCAACGGGACGAAGAGGAAGAAGCTGAGGAACAGCAGCGCCACCGCGATCAAGCTGCGGCGCACCCAGGCCGGCTCATCGGTGGCCGCCTGCAGCGAGCGAGGCGCTACTCCCGGATGCAGCGGAACAGTTGGCATGGCTGGCACGGCGTTCCTCATCGGCCTTGGCGCTTGCGCGTCCACGCTTGCAGCAGGTTGATGCCGAGCAGCACGACAAAGGCGCTGACCAGCAGCACCACGGCGATGGCGGTGGCACCGGCATAGTCATACTGCTCCAGCTTGGTGATGATCAGCAGCGGGGTGATTTCCGACACCATGGGCATGTTGCCGGCAATGAAGATCACCGAGCCGTATTCGCCCAGCGCACGTGCAAAGGCCAGGGCAAATCCAGTCAACAATGCCGGCGTCAAAATGGGAAAAATCAGCCGGGTGAAGGTTTGCCAGCGCGTGGCGCCGAGTGTGGCCGCAGCCTCTTCGAGTTCTTTTTGCATGTCCTCGAGCACCGGCTGCAAGGTGCGCACCACAAAAGGCAGGCCAATGAAAGTCAGCGCGACGAACACGCCCAGCGGCGTGTAAGACACCTTGATGCCCGCCAGCGCCAGGTATTGGCCGATCCAGCCGTTGCTGGCATAAAGCGCTGTCAAGGCAATGCCGGCAACCGCCGTGGGCAGTGCAAAGGGCAAATCCACCAACGCATCCACCAGCCGCTTGAAGGGAAATTCATAGCGCACCAGCACCCACGCCACCACCAATCCGAAGAAGGCGTTGACGACGGCTGCCGCCAACGAAGCGCCAAAGGTCAGCCGGTAGGACGCCACCACGCGTGGCGACGTCACGGCGGCCCAGAACGCCGGCCAGCTCATGGTGAAGGTCTTCAGGAAAGCGGCTGACAACGGAATCAGCACGATGAAGCAGAGGTACAGCAGCGTGAAGCCCAGCGCCAAATCGAAGCCGGGCAGCACGCTGTGCCGTTTCAAAAGCACGCGCGAAAACAGCATGGCCCGCTTTCAGCGCCTGCCGGCGGCGAAAATCTGGTCGTACACGCCACCGTCATCGAAGTGCGTTTTCTGCGCCTGTTTCCAGCCGCCGAACAGCTCGTCAACAGTGAACAGCTGCACTTTTGGAAACGACTTGGCAAAGGCAGCCAGCACCTTGGCCGACCGCGGCCGCAAGTGATGGCGGGCCGCCAAGGTTTGCGCTTCATCGGACCACAGGTATTTGAGATAGGCCTCGGCCACCGTGCGCGTGCCTTTTTTGTCGACCACCTTGTCGACCACAGTCACCGGGTTCTCCGCCAGAATGCTCCAGGCGGGATACACCGCTTCAAAGTTGTCGCCGAACTCGCGGCTGATCAGCGGCACTTCGCTCTCAAAAGTCGCCAGTGCATCGCCGATGCCGCGCTGCGCAAAGGTGGTGGTGGCGGCGCGGCCGCCGCCATCGAACACCGGAACGTTGGCAAAAATGCGGCGCACCAAGGCTTGCGCCGCCATTGGGTTGACGCCTTTTTTGAGCGCCGCGCCCCACGCCGCCAGATAGGTGTAACGCCCGTTTCCCGACGTTTTCGGGTTGGGAATGACCACCGACACCCCGGCGCGGCCCAGATCGTCCCAATCGCGTATTTGCTTGGGGTTGCCCTTTTTCACCAGAATGACCGACGTTGAAGTGGTCGGCGCGCTGTTGTTGGGCAGGCGTTGCGCCCAATTCGCCGGGACCATGTTCGCCCGGTCGTGCAGCACATCGATGTCGTTGGCCTGGTTCATGGTGACCACGTCGGCCTCAAGACCGTCGGCCACACTGCGGGCCTGTTTGCTCGAGCCGCCATGCGACTGATTCAATGTGACGACTTCGCCAGTCGTTTTTTTCCAATACACCGCAAACAGCGCGTTGTACTCTTTGTAGAACTCGCGGGACACGTCATAGCTGACGTTGAGCAACGAGACGGCGCTCGCCGCACGGGCTGCCGCAAAGGGACCGGCCAGGCCCGCAGCAGCCATCAAAACCAAGCCTTCACGGCGGCGAACGCCGCCTGGCGAATTCAACAGGTGAACAAGCGGATGGGAAGACATGGCACAGGTTCCAAAAGCGGCGGGCCTGCGATGCTAACCACCCTCCTGAGTTGCAAGGCTACAAAATTCAAGCTTGCTTATGCGGAATTCGAGGATACGAATTCCGCTGCTCCGTTTACTTCCGGGTGTAGATCTGGTCGAACACACCGCCGTCCGCAAAATGGGTTTTCTGTGCCTTGGTCCAGCCGCCGAACAGGTCGTCAATCGTGAACAGTTGAATCGCCGGAAACTGCTTGGCGTAACGGGCACCCACCGCGGCATCGATCGGCCGATAGAAATTGCGTGCCGCAATCTCCTGCCCTTCGCTGCTGTAGAGGTATTCGAGATAGGCCTGTGCCACTGAGCGGGTACCGCGCTTGTCGACCACCTTGTCGATCAGCGCCACGGGCGGCTCCGCCAGGATGCTGGTCGGCGGGTAGACGATGTCGAATTTGTCGGCACCAAATTCCTTCAAGGCCAGGTGTGCTTCGTTTTCCCACGCCAGCAACACGTCGCCCACGCCGCGTTCAGCAAACGTGGTGGTGGAGCCGCGGGCACCGGAATCGAGCACCGGCACGTTGGCGTAAAGCTTGCCGATGAACTCACGCGCTTTGGCGTCGGCTTGCAGGCTCGCAGCGCCGGCCTGCTTCAATGCCCAACCGTAAGCTGCCAAGTAACCCCAGCGTGCACCGCCTGAGGTTTTCGGGTTCGCGGTGATGACCGACACCCCCGGCTTGATCAAATCCCCCCAGTCCTTGATGCCTTTGGGATTGCCTTTGCGCACCAGGAAAATATAGGTCGAGGTGTAAGGCGAGCTGTTGTGCTTGAGTCGCTTTTGCCAATCGGAAGGCAACACTTTGGCGCGTTCAGCAATTTCATCGATGTCGTAGGCCAATGCCAGCGTGGCCACATTGGCGTCAATGCCATCAATGATCGAGCGCGCCTGCTTGCCCGAGCCACCATGGGACTGCTTGACCGTTACGGTGTCGCCGGTTTTAGCTTTCCAGTATTTGGCGAAGGCGGCGTTGTAGTCCTGGTAAAGCTCACGTGTGGGGTCGTAGCTGACGTTGAGCAGACTGACATCTTTGGCCTGTGAAACGCCGGCGGCAAGTGCCATGACCGTGAGTGCGGCCAAGTGGCGCAGAAAGCGAAATTCATGCATGGAAAAGAAACTTTCTGAGTAAAAAAGACGTTTGAAAATCGGTTGAGGAACACCGCTACGCCATCGTAGGCAGGGGCGCGCCCGCAACCAACGATCAATTCAGCCCATGCTTATGCGGAAATCGCTTGAGCAATATCTTGATCGGCGAAGGAGCGGCCTGAACGATCAGGCTGCTGCGCGGTGGCGACTGGCGCCAACACGCGGTCCAGCACGCGCGCTTCAATCGCTGCAAAGGCCGCGCCGCGGCGTCGGGGCCGTGCTAAAGGCACCGGCTCGTCGAGCGCCACACGGTGGGAATCGATCAGCAGCACACGGTCCGCAAGCGCCACCGCTTCCGCCACGTCGTGGGTGACCAACAGCGCCGTGAAGCCATGGCGCAGCCACAGCCGTTCGATCAGCCGGTGCATTTCAAGGCGCGTCAATGCATCGAGCGCGCCGAGCGGCTCGTCCAGCAACAACAGGCGCGGCGTGTGAACCAGTGCGCGGGCCAGCGCCACCCGCTGGCGCTGGCCACCCGACAGCACCGCCGGCCAGTCGCCCGCCCGCTCTGCCAGGCCGACTTGCGCCAGCGCTTCAAGCGCGCGCGCTTTGGCATCCACACCCGCAAGGCCCAGCGCAACGTTGTCCAGAACCCGCTTCCAGGGCAGCAGGCGCGCATCCTGAAACATGATGCGCGTGCCGGCATGCAGGCTTTGCGAACGCTTCACAGCCTGGGCGGGTGGCGGCTCACCTTCGAACAGCACGTGACCCGCATCGGCACTTTCAAGCCCCGCGAGCAAGCGCAGCAGCGTGCTTTTGCCGCAACCGCTGCGGCCAACAACGGCGACGAATTCGCCAGCGGCCAGCTGCAGGTCAACCGCATCGAGCACCGGCCGGCCGGCGTAACTTTTCGACACCGCCTGCAAAGCCACTGCCAGGCCAGTCGGTGATGAAGGCGAAAAAACCACACGTTGTGGCAACACGGCCGGCACGGACACGGCGCTGTGGGCCAACCGGGCCACCGTCATGCAGCGCTCCCGGCGGCGGTTTGTTGACTTGGGTGCCAGCGCAGCCAGCCACGTTCCATGGCCTTGGCGCCCAGATCGGCCAGCTTGCCCAGCACGGCATACAACAAGATGCCCACCAGCACCACATCGGTCTGCAGGAATTCACGCGCGTTCATCGTCATGTAGCCGATACCCGATTGGGCCGAGACCGTTTCCGCCACGATCAACAATACCCACGTCAAACCCAGCGAAAACCGCACGCCAACCAAAATGGAAGCGCAGGCACCGGGCAGAACCACATGCCGGTACAGCGGCCAGCCCGACAAGCCATAGCTGCGCGCCATTTCAATCAGCCCTGCATCCACTGAACGAATGCCATGAAAGGTGTTCAGGTAGACGGGGAAGAAAACGCCCAACGCCACCAGAAACAGCTTGGCGGTTTCGTCAATGCCAAACCACAGGATGACCAGCGGGATCAGCGCCAGCGGCGGGATGTTGCGCAACATCTGCAGGCTGGAGTCGAGCGCCCATTCAGCGCGCTTGAAGGTGCCCGTCAACAAGCCCAGCAACAAGCCCAGCCCGCCGCCAACCGTAAAGCCAACGGCGGCACGCCATGTCGACGTGCCGATGTGGCGTGCCATTTCGCCCGAAACCAACAGCGCCCAGAACGCCTTCAGCACCGCCAAGGGTGCGGGCAGCACGCGGGTCGACAACCAACCGAATTGCGCGGCGGCTTGCCATACCGCCACCAACAGCAACGGCACGGCCCAGGGCAAAACGCGCTGGCTGTTCGTTTTTCCATTCAACATGCGGGCCTCAGCTTTGCGAAACCCGCGGCACATAGCTGTTGGCAACGATTTCGCCAAACGGCCCGGTCAATGTTTGGCCGCCCAGCCGCGCTTGCAACGCCACAGGCAGCAACGGAAACACCAGCTCGGCGAAGCGGTGCGCTTCTTCCAGATGCGGGTAGCCGGACAAAATGAAATGCTCGAGGCCGAGCGCCGCGTATTCCTGTATTCGATCGGCCACCTGCTGCGGGTCACCCACCAGCGCTGTGCCGGCGCCGCCGCGCACCAGGCCAACACCGGCCCACAGGTTGGGCGACACCTCCAGCCCTTCACGCACATTGGCCTTGTTGAATTGCCCGCGGTGCAGCGCAGCCATGCGGCGCTGGCCGACGGAATCCATCTGGGCAAACCGCTCCTGCGCCGCGCGCACCACCGATTCATCGAGGTGAGAAACAAGCTCGGCCGCGGCGCGCCAGGCCTCGTCCTCGGTTTCCCGCACGATGACATGCAGCCGGATGCCGAACTGCAGCGTGCGGCCGTGGCGGGCCGCGCGTTGCCGCATGTCGGCCACTTTTTCGGCCACCGCGGCGGGGGGCTCGCCCCAGGTCAGATAGGTGTCGACCTGCTCTGCCGCCAGTTCGTGCGCCTCGTCGGACGAACCGCCGAAAAACACCGGCGGGTAAGGCCGCGACACAGGGGGGTACAGCACCTTGGCACCTTTGACGCGCAGTTGGCTGCCCTCATGGTCAAACGGTTCACCGGCATGGCTGCGCGCCAGCAC
>JANXMO010000548.1 GCA_025354615.1 Burkholderiales bacterium
CGCCGCTCATCCTGCAGCTCAGACAATAGTTTAGCTATTTAAGGATAGGTTCTAAGTACCGCCATCAGTGAAACATTGCACTAGCCCCCGCAATCGGCGCAGCCCGCTCCGCTCAACCTTGCCCGGTCGAACCAAAACCGCCGGCACCGCGCTGCGAGCCGTTGAACGCGTCCACGCGCCGAAAGGCCGCCTGCACTACCGGCACGATCACCAATTGCGCAATGCGCTCCATCGGCTGCAGGGTGTAGGCCGTTGCACTGCGGTTCCAGCAGCTGACCATCAAAGGGCCCTGGTAATCGGAATCGATCAGACCCACCAGGTTGCCAAGCACCACGCCGTGGCGGTGGCCAAGGCCAGAGCGCGGCAGGATCAACCCCGCCAGCGCGGGGTCGGCGATATGAAGGGACAGGCCAGTCGAGACCAGTGCGGTGGCGCCGGGCGCCAAATGAAGCGGTTCGTCCAGACAGGCGCGCAGGTCCAGCCCGGCGCTGCCCGGCGTTGCATACGCCGGCAAGTCGTCGGCCATGCGCGCGTCGAGGACGCAGAGGTCAATGGTGGTGGAAATGCTGGCAGTGACTGGAAGCGTCATGCGGTGTGCGGCGCAAGGCGCCGGGCAATGTCTGCAATCAACTGGCGTGCAAGCGTCAGTTTCGGTGCGCGCGGCAGCTCGCGCTGGCCCTCGGCGTCGACCAGCAGCAACGTGTTGTCATCTTGACCAAAGGTGGCCGAGCCGAGATTGGCAACCATCAGGGCCACATTTTTGCGAACGAGCTTTTCGCGTGCATGGCGCAGCAGGTCCTCGCTTTCCGCCGCGAAGCCGACGCACAACAATCCCGGCCGTTGACCTGCCGCCGCACGCGCTTGCGGCAGCTGCGCCACCGCAGCGAGGATGTCGATGTTTTCAACCAGCGTCAGCACGGCCGGCGCCGCCCCCTCTGCCGTTTTCTTCAATTTATGGGGGGCTACCGTGGCCGGGCGCCAATCGGCCACGGCGGCGGTGGCAATGAACACATCATGCTGTGGAGCCAGTGGCAGCACGGCATCGTGCATTTGTTGAGCCGTTTCGACGTCGATACGGTGCACGCCGCGCGGTGTTGGCAACGCCACCGGCCCGGCAATCAACGTCACGGCGGCGCCTGCTTCCTGCGCTGCACGGGCCACCGCAAAACCCATCTTGCCGCTGGAACGATTGGTCAACCCACGCACCGGGTCGATCGGCTCGAACGTCGGCCCGGCCGTAACCAGCACTCGCCGGCCGAGCAGCCGCTTGGGTTGAAACAGGGCCACCAACTCGGCGCAGAGCACGGCAGGTTCCAGCATGCGGCCGTCGCCCACTTCACCGCACGCCTGTTCGCCGCTGTCAGGGCCAAGCACTTGCACGCCGTCGGCCACCAGTTGGGCAAGATTGCGCCCGGTTGCCGGGTGGGCCCACATTTCGCGGTTCATTGCCGGGGCCACCAACAGCGGGCAGCGCTCGATGGGACGGGCCAGGCACAGCAAACTGAGCACTTCGTCCGCACGCCCCTGGGCCAACCGCGCGATGAAATCCGCACTGGCTGGCGCCACCAACAGCGCATCGGCGTCCCGCGTGAGATGAATATGCGCCATGGCGTCCGGCTCGGTGCTGTCCCACGGGCTGGTCCACACGCGGCGGCCACTCAACGCCTGCATCGTGATGGGTGTGATGAACTGCCTTGCTGCATCGGTCATCACGACCTGTACGCTGGCGCCGGCTTGCACAAGTTCACGCACCAATTGAGCGGCCTTGTAGCAGGCAATACCGCCAGACAGGCCCAGCACAATATGCCGACCTTGCAAATCCGCTGCCAGCGTTGTCATGTCTTTGCTTCGCGGTACGGCGACTTTTTGGATTGAACAGCAACCAAAATGAATTTTTTCCTTTTGACTGCAATGTATGTTGCAAATTAATACTTACAAACAAAAATTATCAAAAAATTATTAGAAATCTGAATTCACGGGAATCAGGCATCAACCTCCGGCAATGCACTTTGCCAAAACAACAGCCCTCCGATGCGGAGCAAAGCGTGAACTTGTTCACGAACGGCCACCCCCTTGTTCGAAGGGGGCGCGCAAGTCATTTTAAGCCCCCATGCTACGCTGTTCATTCCATCTTGATGGAACCCTTTCACTCCAACCTTCAAGGATAAAAATGTTGAATAAATTTCACACGACAAGCAAAACCCGCCAACTTGGTCAAGGCATGACTGAATACATCATTATCGTGGCGCTGATTGCCATTGCAGCGATTGCAACCTACACCTATTTCGGCTCCGCCATCCGCAATCAAACTGCCGGTATTGCGCAAGAAATTTCAGGTCAACAATCCACTGCTGCTATCACAGACGCACAAGCTGCAGCCAACAGTGCACGGACAGAGGCCAAGAATACCAAAGGACTTGCAACCTACAACAACGCCAATGCCAATGCCGGCAATTAACAAATAAATACTGCGCACCAGTATTTAGATTGAATTTAAGTATCCCCACTTACAAATATAAATAAAATTCCGAACGCTTGTCAGAATGAAAGCTCATAAGAGTAAGTGGGGCATATGAATCACGTTATTAAACGTAAGGCCTTTATTTCAATAAAGTCAAGGCAACAACAACATTCTTCTTATGCTCTACAACGTGGGCAAGTGCTTGTTTTTGGCCTTTTCTTGATGATCATAGGGGCGGCAATCCTGTTTTTTGTTTTCAATACAGGACAACTGGTCAAAAACAAAACGAAACTGGTCAATACAGCGGACGCTGCAGCTTATAGCGCAGGCTTGATCACGGCGAGAACCATGAATGCGGCCTCGTACGTGAACCGCGCCATGGTGGCGAATTCAATTGCGATTGCGCAAATCGTCAGCCTTCAATCGTGGGTTGATTTCGTCAGCGCACAAGGTAACTATATTACCCAACCGAATAACGATATTTTGACAAAAACAACTCCAGGGATTGTTGACGCAACAGCCTTGAATACCGTCAAATATGCTGATTATAACAATGCGTTTGCAAGCGCAACCATTGCAAATTATGAGCAATTCTATTCAAAATACAAAGATTCAAAGTTCTTTGAAAACAACGCAGTCATCTCAGATCAAAAAATCCATTTTGCGCTGAAAAACATACAGCTTTCTTATTTTCTCATGTTGCGGTTGGCGCGGGAGGAAATCATCCGCGACGTCATCAAGGCGAACTACGAAAACACCTCAACGGTCGGTTTTGAAATAAATCCATTGATCGATGGATTGGGGCCTGCTTTTGACGAAGAAGGTTTTCAAAATGGCTTGGGATATTTTGTGCAAACCTTCAATGATACAAATCGCGGCCGATTGCTTGACGTTATCGACGCAGCACAGAAAATTGACGGATTTACTAATCACTCGGCCCAATGGGCGCAAACCGCCGCCATTCCAGGCACATGCCCCGGGAAATTCGATTTCATCGAGCGCCGTCGGGGAACCGCCCACCGGATAGAAAGTGAATTACAACCCGGCTTCATATCGGTTCCCAGCGATCAAATTGGATATGCACGCTGGACGGCATCGGATGAACTGGTTGAAAACTATTATGACCCAGCATCAGGATGCACGTTGCAGCAGCGTGTGCTGGCTCAAGGCAATACCAGTTGGGGCAATGATCCAGGACAATTCGCCGGACTTCCACCATTTTTCGACCTTAGCCAGGACCGCCAGCGAGAGACAGATCCGCGTCTTAAATTTGGCATTCGGCTTTTTTTGGATAAAACGCAGCTGTCCGTTTCAGGCGGCACTTCGCAAATTCAAAATAGTTCACCTGACAGCTATTTCGGGCTGAATCGTTATGCTGTTTCTACGCCAGGAAAAGACAATTCAATGGAAGCAGTCGGTGTCAGTCAAGTGTATTTTCAAAGAGGTTCACTGAATTCAAGTTACGGCGCAGGCTTGGGTACTCCAACGGAATCAGCAAGCTTGTTCAGCCCTTATTGGCATGCTCGTATGGCAGATACCACTGAAGCGGTATTGATTTCGCGGGAAAGACAGGGCCCATGAAAATGGACCCACGTCCTGAAAAAGTGGCTTTGAATGCACCCACGGTCAGACAGCGCGGGCAAGCACTGTCGGAATTTATTTTGCTTGTTGTTGGCGTCGGAATTCCGCTGCTGTTGTTGATACCACTGATTGCCAAATACCAGGATATTCAACATGCCACACAAATGGCAAGTCGTTACCTGGCATTTGAAGCCACCACTCAAAGCAATGATGAAGCACAATGGAAACTGCCCCAACAGCTGGCGAACGAAGTTCGTTCCCGGTTTTTCGGCAATCCCGCTGAGAACATACGAAGTGATGTTATATCCAGCTCAGCAAGCTCAGAACCTTTTTGGACAAACCCACTAGGGAGCGGCATGATTGCGTCCCCCGAGGTCGACGTCACAGTGTCCACGAACAAAGCAGGTACAGGTTCGGGTGTGGCGGACGGGTTTGATGCAGCCAGTGATAAAAACCCTTTTTACGGTGGCAGTCCAGATATTCCAACCATTATGGATTACACCGGACTACCTGCCCGTGGCATCTACACTGCCAATATCAAAGTCAGGTTGGCCAACATGCCGTTCTCACTCGGCTTCGGCGGGCCGGTTTACGCCCCGTTTGACAATATAGGAATTTTCATTACAGCGCAAACGGGTACTTTGACGGCATCATGGGCTGCGTCTGGGCCGCAGGAAGTCGTGCGTCGTTTGAGCAACCCGGATTTGATTCCCAGCTTGCAACTTCAAGCTGATTTCGCACCGGGTAGCGCCAATGCTGATATTATTTCGGCTGTTGAGTTGGAAAATATTCCACCTCCGAAAATAGGGCAACTTGCACCTTTCATTGATATCGTTCCGCGTGACAGATTGCATTGATCCGATCGTCTGCATAATGGAATCGATTTTTTTTTCACGTTATTTTACAGAAAATAAAATACTCAGCACAGTTGCTGTTAAAAATAAAATTTGTTTTTTTCTAAAACGATTTTTAATCGCTTTCTGCATTGGTTTTCAAACAAGCCAATGCCATGCCGCCATGCCGGTGGTAAATTTACCGCCTCATGCCATATTTCATGAACTGGGACAACCTGTTGTCGTCAATGGTCTGCAGATTCAAGCCAGTGGTTTCAGCAGTTTAGAAAAACCCGAAAAAGTTACCGAATGGTTTAGGTCGCAACTCGGCACACCTTTGAGCCAGAGGGCGCTGGGTCGGCGTATGGTGCTTGGCCGCTTGATTAATGGTTATTATGTAACAGTTCAAATTGAAGCGACGGCACCTGGAACGAAGGGATTGATTGGTATTTCCAATCTTGAAAGTGCGGCTCGGGAACGGCCGCAATATGAAAACTACCGGCGTGAATTTAGCGACCGTTTACCGAAAGACTCGCGCATCATCAACCATATTTCATCGAATGATTCAGGCCGATCGGCTAGCCAGTGGTTGTATACAAATAGCTACGGCGTTCAAGCCAATGAAATCCATATTGTTGAAATGTTCAAGCGTGAAGGGTTGGCGATGCAATATCGAAACGTCATCGATGAAAAAGGCGGGAGCGTGATCCTTCAATTTGGCAGCAAAGGACGTGAAGTTTCTGCATCCATACTGCCAGCCGCCGACAAAGCAACCTCTGTCTACATTATTTCAACGTTATTCGACAATAAAAAACCATGAGTTCAGCGCTAGAACCCAATGGTTTTGCCCGGTCTTATATGCCCTATTGGCAATATGGTCAAGGCATGACCGAATATCTCGTTTTATTGGCTTTCTTTTCATTGGCACTTTTAAGCCTCAATAACCAAATTTCCTGGCACAACATCGTTGACGCGCTGGTTCTTGCTTATCGCCGTCTGAGTTTTGCCCTTTCTGTTGCAACTTGAGCAGTTTTTAAACGCTCCGCTTTTTTACCTTTTGATTGCTGTGAATCCTCAAAAACCTCCTGTTTTTTCGACAAGCGCCGGCAACGGCGTCCGGGCAAAAAAGACCTGGATTGTTTTAGCAATCGCATTGCTGTTCGGTACTGCCTCTGCTATTTTCAGCTTGATTTATCTGAAACAGGAAAAAGCAGCTTTACATGCAGATGCAGGCCGCACGACTGGAGGGCAGACGGTCACTTTGGTGGTCGCCAAACGTGGGTTGCGTCGCGGAGAAGCGGTCACCAAGGAAACAGCAGCGGTACGCGAAATACCGGTTGCTTTTACACATTCCCTCGCAATTGATGCGTCGCAATTTGATCAATATGAAGGTCATTTGCTGGCTTACGCTGTCAAACCCGGTGAACTGATATTGAAAAGCTCGCTGCAAGGCGGCGCGACATCTTTTTCGTCCCGAGTTGAGCTGGGCCGTCGGGCCGTGACGATGTCGGTTGATGAAATCAGTTCTATTTCAGGTTTGCTTGAGCCCGGAGATTTGATTGACCTGATAGCCACGATTGACCAGGGTGGGAGGCGTGGCCCTCCCCTGCTGGTGCTTCAAGGCGTTGCGGTCATGGCCACAGGCCAGCGTTCGGTGAACGATCCACGCACGGGCGAAGCACGGCGCTACACCACCGTAACGCTCAATACAACACCCGACCAGGCTAGGAATGTGATTACGGCGCGTGAATTGGGTAAGTTGACGGCGTTATTGCGCAATCCGGCTGACAAGCCGCTGAACAATGACATGGAAGTTGATGTGAGTGCTTTTCTCAAAGCACCTGTGGCGTCGTTGCCAATCAGCCGTCCGGCAGTGCGTGCATCAAGCACCAACACGGTCGACATTTTGTACGGAACGGGTGGCGGAAACAGCAGCGGCAGCAGCAGTACAGTGGCAACCAGTGCTGTTGGCTCCCCCCGGACTCCAACGGGCTTTACGCCAAACGAGGACGCGGGTGCCATACGAAGTTCTGGCTCAGTGGCTGATTCTTTCCGTTCGCCCTCTTCTTCCCAGATGGCGTCGCCCGGGCGTTGATTGCAAGTACGTTGCACCCCACTGAGCCAAAAATTTGTACTTATGAAACCGCTTTCATCTTCTTTTTTCAGGGTCCAACTCCGTCTTGCCTGTTCTTGGACAGTCAGGACCGCATTTGTCGCGCTGTGTTTGGTGGTGTTGAATCTTCATCAAACAGCAATGGCAAAAGAACTTACGGCGGCAGTGGCGGTTGCAACACCGCCGTTGGAAGGGGTAAAGCCTGTTTTGAATGCCGCGGCAGCGGCCTCAGCTGATCTTCAAGACGCACTTGATGCGCCGTTGCTGAAAACAAAGCCGGAAACTGAAATTTTTCTGTTTGTTGGGGAAACCCGCGTTTTGCCGGCGCCGGGCTTGCGCCGAATTGCGATTGGCAGTGGCAAGGTATTGAGTGCCAATGCGATTGATGGCCGTGAAGTACTGCTGTTTGCCAATGCGTCGGGTGTGTCGTCGCTGGTTTTATGGGATGCCGCCGGGCGTGCAAAAAACATCAAAGTCACCGTGGGCCTGGGCGACGTTGGTCGATCGGCCCGTGAAATCGCCACTTTTCTCTCCGGTATTGCCAATGCCAAAACAGCGATCATCGGCGACAAAGTGATTGTTGAAGGCGATTCGTTGGGCGACCGTGACTTGGCCAAGATTGATGAGTTGGCCAAGCGCTACCCGCAAATTGTCAATTTCACCAGCCGACTGGGCTGGGAAAAAATGGTGATGATGGATGTCAAGGTGGTCGAGTTTCCGACCAGCCTGTTGCGCGAGTTGGGATTGAAATGGACGTCGAACGGCGGCGCCGCAGTTGGTGGCATCTGGGCACCCGGGCGGCGTGGCAATCAACCGGGATTGAGTATTTCGATTCCGACCGGGCAAGGCGCACCGTTGCCGATCACCAATGCCGATGGCACGGCCAACGGTATTCCCTTGCCGCGAGGACTCAATGTTCTCAGCGCATTGAATCTGGGCATCTCTGCCACCTTGAATCTACTGGTTACGGAAGGCAAGGCCAGTGTTTTGGCGGAGCCTCAATTGTCGGCACGCAATGGTTCGAAAGCCACTTTTCTGGCGGGCGGTGAATACCCGTATACCGTGTCGTCCATTGGCGGGCAAACGGTGCTGTTCAAGGCTTATGGCATCAAATTGGAGATTGTTCCGCAGGTTGATCGCAATGGCATGGTTCGCGCGGTAATTGATGCGGAAGTCAGCGCCATTGATCCCTCGATCAGCACCAGTGCGGGGCCTGCCCTGTCGACGCGTAAAACCAGTACCGAATTCAATGTGCAGGCTGGTGAGACGATGGTTCTGGCTGGATTACTGTCTCGCCGCACTGCAACCACGATCGACAAGCTGCCGTTCCTGGGCGACATCCCGGTCTTGGGCGCCCTGTTTCGTTCGAAACGCTATCAAAATGACGAAACCGAGTTGATTGTGTTTGTCACGCCGTCGGTGGTGGATGCCCATACCTCTTCACTGAGCGCGCGCGTAGATCAAGCAACGCAGCGGTTGGAAAGCGAACTCGGGCGTCCGCCTTATCTTCCTGCTGTGAGTGACAGCACACCAGCGGCCGCCCCCATTTCATTGTCAAAAGAGGAGCGCCAACCCACCGCGGCCGCTGTGACGCCGGGGCAACTGTCGGTTCCAGAACAAACCCGGCGCAATACAGTACCTGTCATTGCCACCCCTGCCTTGCCGGTGAAGCCGGCCACAGCACTCACCGTAAAGGCAAGCGCTGCAACCGCTGCAGCCTCTTCGACAACTGCGCAAGTCGACCTTCCCTCCACAGCAGTTTCGCTACAAGCGGCAGCCATACCGTCGCCCGTGAGAGAGCCCTTGCCTGCCACTGCCCAGCCCAGCGCAGCGTTATCCACAGCACGGCCCAATCCGCCTGCATCACAAGCCAGCAAACCAGCGCTTGCAGACACGCGAAGGTCCGTACTTCCCAGCATTCCAATTGAGACGGAAGGCGATTTGGCACCAGGCCTTTATGCCATCAACCAGTACAACCTGCCCCTGCGGACGCAGCCGGATCTCAATTCGCCCGTCATGCGCTATCTGCCACTCAACACGCAAATCGAGGTCTTGGCGCAGCCAAGGCGCGGCAACTTTGTTGCCGTGCGCATCAACGAACAAATGGGCTGGGCGCTGGCCCGCTGGTTGCGTCCCATTTGAGTAAAGGTTCCTCCACATGATGCAAATCGAAGTCATTCGTCAAGACGACTCAAGCGAGCTGGTCGAAGCGCCAGACGAATGCATGATCGGCAAGGGCTTTGACTGCGATATTCGCCTCAATACGTGGCGTATCGGCCGGCAGCATGCCCGTATTTTCAACTCGCCATCGGGCGTGTTCGTTGAAGATCTGGGTGCGTTTGGCGGCGTTCTGGTCAATGGACAACGCATTACGCTGCAGCAGGGCCCGCTGAGTACGTTGGACCAGATTTCAATTGGCCCTTATCGCTTGCGCGTGGCCAGCTCGCAGGCAGCAGCACCAGGGCGCGCGCCGGTGGACGGCGGCGGTATCACGCAGGGCCGTCTGTGGACACGGCGTGCCAGCGATCATGTTCACGGCCATCAATTGACGCGTGACGATATCAAAGGCGCAGTGGAACATGGCCGGCGTGCAGCAGACACGGCATTGCGCCAATCCGGTGCCGATGTCTCAGCGCTGGCCGCTGCACAAAGGGCTGCCCCGCGAACCGCAGTGCCTGCGGTTCGGCAAACCGCCGCGTTGACCGATCCGCAAGCCCAGGCTTTGCAAGGGCTGGAGTTCGAATGGCGCAAACGGCTGCATGGCCTGTTACTGGAAGCCATGGACTTGAGGCGCCGTGACATTTCCACCATGACGGACGAGCGGCTTCGCAATGAGGCCTCGCTGCTGATGGACAACGTCATGCAATCGATCGCCAGCGAACTGCCACCGCAACTCAGCCCGGTTCTGCTGCGCAAACAGGTGATTGACGAGGCGGTAGGACTCGGGCCGTTGGAGGAATTGCTGGCAGACGACAGCATCAGCGAAATCATGGTCAACCGGTTCGACAGCATTTTTGTCGAGCGTCGCGGCCAATTGCATGCCTACCCGTCCGGCTTCACCAGTGAGCGCGCCGTCATCAGCGTGATCGAGCGCATCGTGGCGCCGCTTGGTCGCCATATCGATGAGTCGACACCCATGGTGGACGCGCGCTTGAAAGACGGCTCGCGCGTCAACGCCATCATTCCGCCATTGGCCATTCATGGCGCAGCCGTCACCATCCGAAAATTCCCAAAACACAAACTGACCAGTGACGATCTGGTGCGTCTTGAATCCATCAGCCCCGAGATGCTTGAATTTCTCCGGATATGTGTGGAGTCCCGCAAAAACATCGTCATTTCCGGCGGAACGGGGTCAGGCAAAACCAGCTTGCTCAACATCCTGTCGAACTTTATTCCCGATGGCGAACGCATCATCACCGTGGAAGATGCGGCCGAGCTCAGCTTGAAACACGCTCACATCATCAGCCTGGAAGCGCGCCCCGCAAACGCCGAAGGCAAGGGCAAGGTGACGATTCGCGATCTGGTCAAAAACGTGCTGCGCATGCGACCGGACCGTGTGGTGATCGGCGAGTGCCGCGGCGCCGAATCGCTGGACATGCTGCAGGCCATGAACACGGGGCATGAAGGCTCGCTCACCACCCTGCATGCCAATGCCCCCCGCGATGCGATGGCACGGCTCGAAACCATGGTGTTGATGGCCGGTGCCGACTTGCCGCTCTCGGCCATCCGCGAGCAAATTGCCAGCGCCGTCCACATCATCGTGCAGCAAACCCGGTTTGCCTGCGGCAGCCGCGTCGTGACCAACATCACCGAGCTCAGCGGCATTGAAAGCGGGCGATTTCAATTGCAGGACCTGTTTGTTTTCAAACACCGCGGCTACCACCCGGATAACCATCCCCAGGCTCGCAAAGTCAACGGCCACTTCTCCGGCTGTGACGCCGTCCCCGGCTTTTACGAGGAACTGGCCTTGCAGGGCAACCCGTTGAACCTGCGGATTTTCGTGCCGGTCGGCGAAGACGGCTTGCCAGTTCATTCTTCAAGCGGCTATACGGAGCAGCGCTCAGAGGCATTGCAATGAACACGATGTGGCTGTGGCTCATCGGGGCAGGCGCCACTGCCGCATTGGCGGCAGGCATATTGGTCTGGTGGGCTTTTGATGCCGCGCCTGACGCCCTACAACACTATCGGGTTCGATTTACCCGTTCCACCATTGCCCGTACCAGCGGCTTGTTTCTGGCGTTTGATCCGGGCACTGCCTTTGGAATCAACATCATGGTCATCCTGGCTGGCACGGCAATCACCTGGTGGGCCAGTGGCAGTGCGGTGGTGGCGTTGCTCTGCGCAGCCATCATCGCTTCCCTGCCCCGCTTGTTGTTTGCGAAGCTGCGCCGGCGCCGCATGGTGGCATTCGACGCCCAATTGCCTGATGCACTGATGATGCTGGCCGGTGGCATGCGGGCTGGCCTGAGCCTGACCGGCGCACTTCAAAATTTGTTGGAAGAAGCCGCCAGTCCGCTGCGCCAGGAATTTGGTCTCATCCTTCAAGAGTACCGTTTGGGCTTGCCACTGGAAAGCGCTCTGCAAAATCTCACCCGCAGAATGAATACGCGGACGACGGTTCTGGTGGTGGCCGCCATGCGGGTGGCCCACGAAACCGGTGGCGGACTTGCAGAAGCGCTGGAACGCATTTCCTCGACGATTCGCCGCCAATTGCAAATGGAAGCCAAGACGCGCGCCTTGACGTCACAGGGGCGGCTTCAAGGTTGGGTCGTGGGCGCGATGCCGATCGCGCTGCTGCTCGTATTGAATTTTGTCGACCCCCCTGCGATGGCTTTGATGTGGCATACCCCTCTGGGCTGGTTTGCCATGGCCATCATCGCCTTTCTTGAGCTTTGCGGGGCCTTGCTGATTCGCCGAATCGTGTCGATCGAGACGTAGAACAACCTCGCCTCCAAAAAACGACTCATGGCCGAACTGATTTCTGTCAATCGATGGCTGCCCGTAGTGGCATCCCTTTGCGCCGGTGCGCTGGTTTCCTTGCTGGTGTGGGGCGGTTTTCGCCTATTGCCTGTCATGCGCAACAGCCAACGGGAGTTCATGGATCCGCTGCCGCTGGCTTTCAGCTTGGTCTGGTGGCCGGTTCAAGCCATCGAACGTTTTTTTGAAGGGTTCCAAACAGCACGCTACAAGGCGCGCTTGAATGTGCAATTGCGCTTGGCGGGTCTTGAGTACACGCTGATGCCGGCGCAATTCGTTGCAACGCGCGCCATTTATGCCGCGGCACTGGGCCTGTTGCCATTTCTATGGCGGGTGGTGGCCACGGTAACGGGGCTTGAAACCGGTGGCCTGAGATTCACGGCAAACCCTTGGTCCATTCTCATTTTTTCCTTGTTGGGGTGGTATCTGCCATGGATCTGGTTGAAAGACCGGATAAAAAAGCGGCGCCGGGAGTTTGTGTCTGCACTGCCTTTCTTTCTTGACATCATCACTTTGTGTATTGAAGCGGGCCTGAATTTTCAAGGCGCCATGACGCAAGCGGTCGCCAAAGCGCCCAGAGGCTATTTGCGTGATGAATTTCAACGCGTGCTGCGTGATATCCGGGCCGGAAAGCCACGCTCCGATGCCTTGCGCGACCTGTCGGAGCGGGTGCAGGACACAGCGGTTTCGAGTTTCACCACCTGCGTCATTCAGGCCGAACGCATGGGCATGACGCTGGCGCCGATGTTGCGCGCGCAAGGAGAACAACGGCTCAACGAACGTTTCACGAGAGCCGAGCGTTTGTCGCTGGAAGCGCCCGTCAAAATGCTGTTTCCCTTGATCGTATGTATCTTCCCCTGCACATTCATCGTGCTGCTTTTTCCGGTGTTCGTGCGCCTGATGGGCATGAAGCTGTGAGCCTGGACTTGCTGCGTATTCACCGCGCCAGCAACTTCTGGCAGCGCTTGCGGGGCTTGAGTTTCAAGTCCCGACTCGACAGCGACGCGGCATTGCTGTTGCCTCGTTGTTCCAGCATCCACACCTGCTTCATGAGGTTTCCGCTGGATGTGGTGTATCTGGATGCGCAAGGCTTCATCACACACCTGGCGCCGCATGTGAAGCCCTGGCGAATGAGTCTCGGAACCCGCACCACCACGCAAACGCTGGAGCTGTCGACTGGCGGCATCGACCGCCTGGACTTGAAGGTAGGCGACTCCTTGGCAGCGTA
>JANXMO010000605.1 GCA_025354615.1 Burkholderiales bacterium
AACGTCGGCAAGATCGGTGAGGATCAGGCTGAGGACTGGGCTGCGCGGACGTCGCAGCCGGTCGACCAAGTGCGCCGGGCATTGGCGGCGCTGCTGTAAGCGGCGCTCGGCGCTGCCGTCAGCGCGTCAAGTAGAGATAAGTGTCGCCGGCCGATGACCATGCCGGGTAGCCATTGGCGCATGCCGCAACACGCACTTCAACGCTTGCATCGGTGCTGTAAGCCGTCACCGCCACGGCCAGCACACTTTTGAGCGACGCATCACCTGCCGCCACGTCAATCCGATTGGAGGCTGAACAGTCGGCCACCGGCCGGTCGAACAACACGAACACAGCACCGGTTGCATAAGTACCCACGGACTTGACTTTGGCTGTCACAGCGCCTGCCGACAAGGGCATTGCCAAAACCAACGGAACGAAAGCGCGAAGCAAAAAATGAGCGCGTTTGTGGGATTTCAGTGGCATGGAAGGGCTGCTTTCAACGGGATTCATTTGTTTGGCACGAAATCTTTTACAAGATGCTTATGGAGTTGCTGTTCGGGTGTCGTGCCAGCCTTGAATTGATTTGTGCATCTTCACCAGAAAAGCATGCAGCTGGGCATTTGAATGCGGCATGTCTGGCAGCAATGCCGCAAAGTCGAATTCAGGATGTTCCGCGGCGAACTTCAATGCGTCGGTGATGGATTGAATCTCTTGCTCGGAATAGTCCCGAGGCAATACCGCCAGATTCTCGGGCGGCAGTCCATCGAAAGACTCGATATCCGCCATCCTTTCGGCCATGCTGAGAGGAATGCGCAGGTAGTTGGTCAGGCTCATGACGTTTCTTTTCGAAAGCGTTGGGTTGATCGATACGGCTTGCTGCAGCGAAGCGGCTGCCATTTGGTGTGCCACTGAAACAGTCTAACCACCGACCAAGCAAAACAGTTGGCCATCATTCGCCTGTTTCAGGGGGTGTATTCGCAAGCCCGTACACAAGTTCGTTTCCATGCAGCGCCAAAGCGATCCATTGACTATCTTCAAAAGATCGTCAATGCAATGCTTCGAGGAAAAAATGCCGTCACGTCTGAACTCTTCTTCGCAAGGCGTTGCATCAAGCGACAGATATAAAAAATCACCACCTGCCAGTTTGGATACGAAAGGCGCATTGCAACTGCCAGGCAATGAGTTGAAGCGGCGCGAACCCAAGCCGACTGCTGCGTCTCGATCGCACCGACGGGCACCGCAAAGCACATTGGGGACCACACTCACAACGATGGGAGTTGCAGCTCTGGCGCTTTCTGCAGGCCGCGGCGCGTTGGCTTTTTCACAGACACCTGCAACCGGATTGAAACCCCTCCTGGAACCGCTGCCAAACCAGCCGCAA
>JANXMO010000646.1 GCA_025354615.1 Burkholderiales bacterium
TGATGTCGGCGTCATTCACCGGGTTGGTTTTTTGCTGCTGGTTGAAAAGCTCACGAATCAAAATGCTTTGGCGAGCCAGCTCCATCTGGGCTTTGTAGTCCGCCGTGGCTGCCAGGCCGCGTTTTTCAGCTTCCTGCAGAAACATTTCCCGCAGCACCACTTCGTCACGCACTTGCTGTTCCAATTCGGGTGTTTTGGGCTGGCCCGCGCGGGTGGCTTGTTGCAGCAGGACTTCAGCCCGCGCCTTGGGCACGGCCTTGCCATTGACGATGGCTATGTTCTGAGCCTGCGCCGGTGCCGCATTCAACACGCAGCTGGCGGCGAGCGTCAGCGCAACCCGCTGAACGGTTAAAACCTTTTTCATGGCGAAGTCTTTCTCGATGAGGGAATGTGATGAACAGCAGCGGGGAGAAGGAGGATCGCCCCAAGACAGAAGCGGCTGCCGAGAGGCGGGCGCTGGGCGCCAGAAGGTTTTTCAGTCTTCATCCGGCGCACGTGCGTCGATTGCAAGGGCATGAATGCCACGCGACATCAACGGTGCAACGGCATCATAAACGAGCCGATGTCGGGCCAAACGCGTCAGTGCACGAAAGCGTTCGCTGACCACGCGAACACTGAAATGCCGGCCTTCGCGTGCGCCTGCGTGGCCTTCGTGCAGGTGGCTGTCGTCTTGCACCGACAGGTACCGCAGCGGTTGCAAGGCCGCGTGCAGCGCCGCTTCAATTTCGTGAGCGACAACACTCATGGAACGGCTTGTTCTTCATTGTTGGCGCGGCTCTTGATCGGCAACGCAGCAGGCGGCGGCTGCAGGTGGCGACTTAAATAAAGCCCTTGCCCGAGGGTGAACAGCAACATCAACCCGGTGCCGCCAAACAGCTTGAAGTCGACCCAAGTGGCGGTCGAAAAATGGTAGGCCACGTACAGGTTCAACAAGCCCATCAGCGCAAAAAACGCTACCCAGGCAACGTTCAGCCGTTGCCATATGGCCGCAGGCAACGCCACTTGATCACCCAACAAGGTTTGTAAAAGGTTTTTACGCCATAGCGCTGCGCTGAGCCAAAAAGCGAGCCCCATTGCCCAATACAAAACGCTGGGTTTCCATTTGATGAAGGTTTCGTTGTGGAACCAGACCGTGGCACCACCCATCAAAACCACCAAGGCCAGGCTGATCCACAGCATCAAATCAATTTTTTTCCCACGCATCAGCAGCACAACGATTTGCATCACGGTGGCCAAGATGACCACCATCGTCGACAGCAATACCGGTGCCTCGGTGGCCCCCACCACACCACCCGAGACCAGAAACCCGAACTGCTCGGTAGCGAACCGTGCTGCGCTTTCTGCGTGGGCCGATGCGTACTTGAAAGTACCAAAAAACAGCAGGATGGGTAAGAAATCAAGTAGAAATTTCATCGCCGCGTGGGTCCAAGGCTGTTTCAGGGAACCGCATCGAAGTCAATCGATGCGGAGTTGATGCAAAAGCGCTCACCGCTGGGCTGTGGGCCATCGTTGAACACGTGGCCCAGGTGCGAACCGCAATTCTTGCACCGCACTTCCACGCGCACCATCCCGTGGCTGCGGTCCGTCACCCGCTCGACCACCTCGCTGTTGATGGCTTCCCAGTAGCTGGGCCAGCCACAGCCCGCATCGAACTTGGCTTCCGCGCGGAACAACGGCGTGCCGCAGCCAACGCAGTTGTACCGGCCGGCTTCCCAATGGTCCCAGTACTGGCCGCTGAACGCGCGTTCGGTAGCGCCGTGACGTGCCACCTCGTATTGCATGCCGTCGAGCTGGGCACGCCATTCGGCGTCGCTCTTGCGCAAAGGGTAGCGGGTGTCGTCAGAGGTCATGATGAGCAGGAGATATCGAGTTGTTGCGCCCAGGCGGGCGGAAAGTCAGCATACGCGGCGGCATCCGCTTGCTCGTCGAACGGCTGTTGCAAGAGGCTCATCAAGCGGTGAACTTCGTTGAAGTCGCCATTGCGGGACTCCTCGATCGCTGCTTCGGCCAAATGGTTGCGCAGCACGAACCGCGGGTTGATGCGGTTCATGCCCGCGGCACGCTGTGCATCAAATGAATTTTCCGCCCGCAGGCGCTGCCGGTAGCGGGCGCCCCAAGCGTCAAATGCATCACGGTCAATGAAAAGGTCGCGCACCGCGTCGTTGCGCGCGCCATCATCGCTGTTGAATTGCGCCAGGCGGCGCCAGGTGATGGTGTAGTCGACTGCATTCGCGGCCATCAGTTGCAACCAGTCTTCGGCCAGACTGACATCGTCCGCCTGGTGGTCGATCAGCCCCAGTTTTGCATTGAAGCACCGCTTTCTGGCTGCTTCATAGACCACGGTATAGGGCGCCAGTGCATTGGCTGCTGCATCCCGATCGTCTATCAGCGGCTGCAGAGCGTGAGCAAAAGCATGCAAGTTCCACCACGCGGCCTGTGGCTGTTGTGAATAGGCGTATCGGCCACCGGTGTCAGAGTGGTTGCAGATGTGGTCGGGGTCATAAGCGTCAAGAAACCCGAAAGGGCCGTAATCAATCGTCAAGCCGAGTACCGACATGTTGTCGGTGTTCATCACGCCGTGGCAAAACCCCACAGCTTGCCATTGGGCCATCAGCTCCGCCGTGCGAAGCGTCACGGCTCGCAGCAAGGCGGCATACGGCGCAGCGGCTTCGCGGCAATCCGGGTAGTGGTGGTCAATCACAAAATCAGCCAGCGCGCGCAGTTCAACCGGCTGCTGGTTCGCCGCGAAATGCTCAAAATGGCCGAAACGAATGAAACTCGGCGCCACGCGGGTGACGACCGCAGCGGTTTCCCACGTTTCACGCCGCACCGGTAGAGCCGAGCCGGTGAGGCACAGCGCGCGCGTGGTCGGAATGCCCAGCGCCTGCATGGCTTCCGAACACAAGAACTCGCGGATCGAAGAGCGCAGCACGGCCCGACCATCGCCGCGGCGCGAATATGGCGTTGGGCCGGCACCTTTGAGTTGCAGCTCGAGCGGCCCGGCCGGGCTGTCGATTTCCCCCAGCCACAGGGCGCGCCCATCACCCAGCTGACCGGCCCAAACGCCGAATTGATGCCCGCTGTAGACGCTGGCCAACGGACGCATCCCATCCCACATGGCGTTGCCGCTGAACACCGAGAGTGCGCTTGCGTCATCAGCCCAATCCGTGGGCCAGCCCATGTCGCGGGCGCACGCTTCACTGCAGGCCACCCAATAGGGTTGTGGCAAGCCTTCAGCGGCCCACTCGGTATAAAACTGCAGGCCCAACCGTTGGAAGCGGTTGGACCAGTGCAGACCTGAGCCGGCTGACTGGCCTGTGCCAACGGGTGGGTGAGCTTGCGCTGCAGTGTCCATGTCCACAGTGTAGGCAAGCGGGTTGATCCGTGACCAAGAAGGGTCAATCCGGGTGCGACAGGTGGCCATGATGGCGGGCCACTTTGACGCCAGCACCGGCCTTCTAGAATGCCAGGGCCGTGTGGCGTCAACAAATCTGTTTTTCCCCTGTCGAGGACAAGGCTTGATGCGACTCAAAGCAATGCCACACCAACACCCCAGCCTGAACGTGCAACCGTGAAGGTGAATTCAAAAGCCATCGAAAAATGGGTTTGGCTGCTGATTTACAGCGGCTTGCTGGTTTCGGCCTTGGGCTTGTCGTTGCTGCGCAAGCAAGTGCGCTGGGCCTGGTTTTTGGTGGGACTGGGAGCGGCGGCAGTTGTGGCCGGTGTGGTGTTGATCGTGGTTCGGTCCCGTATGAAAGCGCTTTCATGATCCGCCATGTCGTGATGTGGGAGCTTCACCAGCCGGAGGACGCACCGCGGTTCAAAGCGCTGCTTGATACTTGCCGGGCGCTGGTGCCTGGCATGGTCGAATTCGAGGTTGCCACTCGTAGCACAGCGCTGGAAGCGAATGTCGATGTGATGCTGGTGTCATGCTTTGCCGACGCTGCCGCGCTGGCGGCTTATCAGCACCATCCGCATCATCAGGCGGTGGCGGCTCAATTGGCGCAGTGGCGCCGCGCTCGGCATGTGCTGGATTGCACAACCGCCTCATGCGCACAAATTTCACCCGCATTGCCTTGACCGTTGCCGGCCGATAAGGCCACGGCGCCGCACAAGGCGTTGCAATGCATCACAGGTCGCGCCACCGCAAGGCGCGATAACTGTCACAAACAGCCCCTACGCTGCTGCTACGCAAATGCTTCGCACATTGCGCATTCAAGTCGATCGGTATTTGTCCGATGAAGACATCAGCAGTACGCACAGAAAAGGCAGGGAAGACCCGAACGGGTCGCGTTGTTTGTTAAGCCGATCGCATTGCTTTCAGGGAAAGTGCCACCTGCGCGTTCCGCAAAAGCTGCAAACATCGAAGGTTGTATTTGATGCACCCGGCAGTAACGGAGAGAAGTTCACATGAAGGTTCTTGTGTTTCAAAGCATTGGCGGGCCGCGCCCTGCATGGTTGTCACAACTGGAAATAGCGGCCGTCACGACCCGCTCGGTAGATTCAGTGGAAGCCTGTCTCGCACATCTGCGCGACGGCTCGTTCGACGCCATCGTCATGCCCGACAACGGCGCTCAAACCATGACAGCACTCGAACTGCTGTGCACGTCCACCGGCAGCACGGCGCCTGTTCTGGTCCTGGGTACCTCTGGCGGCAGCCGCTTGTTCGAAGCCATTCGCCTGGGTGCGACAGACTATGCCGATGATGTCGAGTCACTGTTGCACCGTCTGCATGCCCGAGTGGCGGTGCACGCGCGGGAAGTGCGCAAAACTTTGCGCTATGCCGATCTGGTGTTGGATGTTGATTTGGGCATGGCGTGGCGTGGCAGCAAGGCTTGCACGTTGACGCGCCGTGAGTTTTTACTCGCCTATGAACTCGTCCGTGCAGGCGGCGCGGCTATTGGCATTCAGGCCTTGTCGCTGCGCGTGTGGGGTTGTTCCAGCGATATCAGCAAGCGCACGATCGAGCAGCATGTGCACCGGCTGCGTCGCAAGCTGTTTCTTGACGGCACACCCGGCAACCGTATTCAAGCCATTTACGGGCATGGTTACAAGATGGACTTGCAATCCGCCCAGGCGCCAGTGGAGCGACGCAAACGTGTCGCCCCTGCCGCAAGCCCCGCAGGTGCGTGGGCGGCCGGGCCACCCGTTTTGCCACGCGAGCGCACCGAACGCCCGGAGCGCGACATGCCCACGCAATACTGGGTGCCCGAGCACCCGCTGGGCGCCTGATCCCGATACAGCGCTGATTGCCCCTGCTCTTTTGCAGGCAGCGGCTGGCCAACACGCCCAGCCGGTTCTGCGGCATGCAGGTCATGCCGCTTGCGCCACCATGTCATGCAGCGATTCGCGTGGCGCTGGTCCTTCACAGTCGCGGCGGGTTTGCGAAGGCGTTTCCTGGAAATTGCGGCGATAGGCTTGGGCCAGTGTTGAACGGTTGCGCATGCCCCAACGCGTCGCGATGTCGAGCACCGCTTTTTCCGGCTCATCCTGCAAGTCACTGCGAATGCCGACCATGCGCCGGCTGCGGATCACTTCTGCGGGCGTTTCGCCAAGATAAGTGCGGAATGCGATTTGCAGTGCTCTCTCGGTAACGCCAATGTGCTCGGCCACTTCGCGAACTGACAGCGTTGCATCGGCAATGTGCTCCAGCATGTACTGATACGCCTTGCGGTAGCGCAGTGGCAGGCGCAGTTGCGCTGCATCAGACTCCACCGGCGCTTCGACTGTTGCTGTCGTGCGCAGAGCCGGAACGCGAGCCAACTCTTTGCGAATGGCATTCAATGCATCTTGACTGTGCAGCTTGTAAGCACGAAGTGCTTCCGCAGGCCGGCCTTGCGCCTGGTAGAGCTTCGAAAGGCAGTACTCCAATTCGAGTGAATAGCGGTTTCGGCGCACGCTTTGCTCATCGCGGATCAGTGCTTTCAACACGTCATTGGCTGTGTGATTGATGCCTTGGGCCAACAAGCCCAGTGCCAGTTCAATTCGCACGCTGGTTTCGAAGCCTTGCATTTTCGAGCGCTGCAAAAAGCCCAGCATTTCCTCCGAGCTTCCATGTTGCGGGCTGGCCTCCTGCGCCAGTGGCAGTGCATGGCGCAGCATCTTCAAACGCGTCTCGATCAACGCGCTGCCGCTATGGTGAATGATCGCTTTGTCGAGCATCTGGCGCAGCAGCGCCGGATCACTCGGGCTTTCGCCGTCGGCCTGGCGCCACAAGGCGTGATCGGACAGCGACTCACCGCAGCGCGTTGAGGCAGAGGCTTCTATTTCCAGCGAAAGGCAGTCCAGCACCTCCAGTACCGGGCCGGGTTCATTGCTGGCACAGAGCTGGCGCGATGCAGTCATTGCGCGCCGTGCGGTGCGCAATTCGCCCAGGCGCAGCATCGAGACAGCCAGTCCAGCCAGCCCGTCGACGCGGCAGCTGATATCGCTGGCGGTGTCATCAGCCACTTCGCTGAAGCACTCGGCAGCGCGGCCGGGACGGTTCAGGTGCAGGTAGACGGCACCCTGGTCGAGGGTTGAATGCGCCTTGATGAAGCTACGCGAAACGTCGCGGTAGTTGCGCTTGGCGCGTTCAAAAGCTTCTTGGGCATCTTCTTCGCGGCCGATCGCCAGCAAGATACGGCCCATCAGGTTGGCCAGCATGGCGCTCGACAGGGGTGAGTCCCCGGGGCGGTCCATGCGGGCATTGCCAATACTGAAAGCCGTTCCCAGGTCGCCTGCCAACACCATGCCCGAAAGATCGGAGTGGAACGGCTGAACGCGTTTTGCGTTGAGAGCAAACATCAACATGATTACGACTCCTAGTTGACTTACGAAGGTTTCTTGCCTGGACTCATCCTAGGGATACGGCAACTCAACATCCTCAACTAGCTACAGCGAAATACTCAAATCTCTGCATGCGGGATTTCGATAGGCCGTTGGCGGGAAAGATTAATTTCGCGCAATACGCGGTGCGAACTTCGCTTCTTTGTTGATCGCTTCGCAATCCAAACCATCCGCTCACGCAAACGCTCCTAAATTTCAATCCAAGGCCAGCGCGGAAACAACGCAGTGCAAGCCGGGTCCTCGATTGGTTGGCGGCCCACCTGCCTGCAACGTCAGCCGGTAAGCGATTTTTTCCCATTGCAGACGCTGCAAACAGCTACTACACGGAGTGCCGGGTCATGAATGCAAGTCAGCCAGTTCAGAAGACGGGAAGGATCACCTTGAGAGAAGCCACGCGCAGCGATGGCCGGGCCATCGGCCGCATCTACAACGACACGCTGCCACCGCTGCGTGAAGCGTCGCTTCAAGCCACCTCACCGCAAGACGAGCCGCAGGCCTGGGCCAGTGGCATCTGTGAAGGCGCCGAGCAGCGTGCCGCGCAAAGCCGCATTGAAACCATCCCCGATGCCATGTGGGACGGCTGGGTGCAACACCATGAAGAGCAGCGCCGGCCCATCTGGCTGGCTGTCGAGGATGGAAAGCCGCTGGGTTGGATCAGCACCATCGGCTTCAGTGAACGCCCGAATGCGGTGTGCACCTGTGAATTGAGCATCTACGTGGCCCGCGCTGGCTGGCGCCGTGGCATTGGCTCCTTGTTGCTCAGCCATGCGCTCGAGAACGCACCGCGCTATGGACTCGACCGGCTGATGGCCTTCATCTGGGAAGGCAATGCCGCCAGCCTGGGGCTGTTCCGTAGTTTCGGGTTTGAGGACTGGGGCTGTCTGCCCAAAGTCTTGTGGTCGGAGAACGTGCGCCGTGACATGCACATCCTGGGCACCGTCATTCAAATGCCGCCGCGTGTGGTGCAGGGCGTAGCGCCTGCACGTGCCCGGCAGCCGGAGGTCGAATGTGTCGGATGAAAAGACTGAAGAGCCGACCCAGAAGAAGCTGGACGACGCCATAGAGAAAGGGCAGTCGCCCAAGAGCACCGATGTCAATGCGGCTGCCGGCTTGTTGGTTTGTTTGCTCTACCTGACAGTGGCGGGACGGTCCATGGCGCAAACCGCGGTTGATTTGATGAACCTGACCTTCGATATCTCGCATGGCCTGGAAGACGACACCGCGCTGATGCGGCGCGCTGGCGAAGCGGCCTTCATGGGACTGAAGCTCATTGTTCCCTTCGTGTGCATGACGGTACTGGTGGGCATCGCCTCCGCCTTTGCACAGGTGGGGCTGAACATATCCGGTGAATCGCTGGGGCCAGACTTCAACAAAATCAATCCGGCCGAGGGAATCAAAAAGATCTTTTCTGTCCGCTCGTTGGTTGACTTGGGAAAAATGCTGGTCAAGGCGATTGCCCTCGGCGCCGTGTTGTGGATCAGCATCCGTGATTTGATGCCCATGCTGCTGGGCGCCACTTACCTGCAGCCGGCGGGCATTGCATCGATTGGCTGGACGGCGCTGCTGAAGCTGCTGGGCAGCGCGCTGCTGGTGTTCATCATCATCGGCCCGGTCGACTTTGGTATTCAGAAGTGGATGTTCCTGCGTGATCAGAAGATGTCCAAGGACGACATCAAGCGCGAGCACAAGGAGAGCGAAGGCGACCCGCAGCTCAAGGGCGAACGCAAGCAACTGGCCGAGGAAATGGCGACCACGCCACCGTCGAAAAGCGTGCCGGGCGCAACGGTTGTGGTGACCAACCCCACCCATTACGCAGTGGCCTTGCGCTATGACGAAGGTGTGGACGGATTGCCCATCGTGGTGGCCAAAGGCGCTGATGCGCAAGCCCGCCAGATCCGCGAGATTGCGGCGCTGCACCGGGTGCCCATCGTCAGCAACCCGCCGCTGGCACGCGCCTTGTTCAAAGTTCGACTGAACGACTCTATTCCCACCGAGTTGTTCAAGAGCGTTGCCGCGGTGTTGAGGTGGGTGCGCAACCTCGATGCCATCGCCGAAGCCTCGATGACGATGTCAGCGCAACCGATTGCGGGCAGTGACAACCAAGCAGGTCAATCATGAACTTTTCCGCGCTTCTCTCCAAAGGCAACGACCTGGCGATGGCCGGGTTGGTGGTGGCCATCGTCTCGCTGATGATCCTGCCGCTGCCATCGATGCTGATCGACTCGCTGCTGGCCGTCAACATCGGCATCTCGGTGATGCTGCTGATGACGGCGATGTTCATTCCCAACGCGATTGCACTGTCGACTTTCCCCTCGCTGCTGCTGTTCACGACGCTGTTCCGTCTGTCGCTGAATATCGCATCGACCAAGGCCATTTTGTTGCACGCTGACGCCGGTCACATCATCGAAAGCTTTGGTCAGCTCGTCGTCGGGGGCAATCTGGTGGTGGGCATCGTCGTATTTTTGATTATCTCCATCGTGCAGTTCATCGTCATCTCGAAGGGCTCGGAGCGGGTGGCCGAAGTCGGCGCGCGCTTCACGCTGGATGCGATGCCCGGCAAGCAGATGAGCATCGACGCCGACCTGCGCGCCGGCCTGCTCACCAGTGACGAGGCCAAACGCAAGCGCGCGACGCTGGCGATGGAAAGCCAGATGCACGGCGGCATGGACGGTGCCATGAAATTCGTCAAGGGTGACTCGATTGCCGGACTCATCATCACGATGGTCAACTTGCTGGCCGGCATCGTGGTTGGCGTGATGTACCACGGCATGACGGCCGGCGACGCCGCCAATCGTTTTGCGGTGCTGTCGATCGGTGACGCCATGGTGTCGCAAATTCCTTCGCTGTTCATCTGCGTTGCCGCCGGTGTGTTGATCACCCGGGTGGCTGATGAACGCACCAAGCAGCAGCGCTCCCTGGGCACGGAAATCATCCAACAGCTCAGCGGCAATTCGACCGCCATGTTCCTGACGGCGGCTCTGATGGTCGCCTTTGCCGCCGTGCCGGGATTCCCGGTGTTGATGTTTCTTGTCCTGGCCGGTTCGTTGGTTTGGGCCGGCCGTTTCATTCAGCGCAAGATGGCGTTGGGCAGCGGGCCGAGTGCGGCATCGGTGCCGATGGACTCGCTCAAACGCGACGGCGCCAAAGGCGACTCTCCCGCCATCCTGAAGCAAGCGCCGACGGTGGCGCAGCCGCTGTCGATTCGCCTGTCGCCGCTGCTGATGCAGTCACTCGATGCGGCAGCGCTGGGCCGCGCGCTCGACGCC